>DBFBJF010000248.1:0-4854 GCA_048203265.1 Candidatus Merdiplasma sp. | reverse complement strand
GTATAATTACTTTCCTTGTATTAAAATGTTCTAAAGGCCGAACTGGTCCCACAGTGGGATCGGCGGCCAAAACATAAAGGAGGATAAGTACCATGGCATATGTAATTTCTGATGAGTGCGTTTCCTGTGGAACCTGCGCTGAGGAGTGTCCGGCAGAAGCCATCCACGAGGGCGACGGAAAATATGAAATCGATGCAGACGCATGTCTGGATTGCGGTTCATGTGAGGCTGTATGTCCCACCGGAGCCATCGCCGCTGGTGAATAATAGGTGAGCGAAGAGAAGAGGCTGTTGCAAAGCAAATTTGCAGCAGCCTCTTTTTCTATGATGCCGGAATTCATGAATGGCGTCAGATCCCGTGATTTCCCATTGTTTTGGCTTTCAGCCCATCCGGTCTTCCAGCCACTGTTTCCACCGCCGCAGCAGCCCCCGCGGCGTTTTTTCTTTTGAAGCGGCGCTCTCCCGCACCCCCGCGTCCACCATCTGGCGCATCATCTCCTGTTCCACCAGGGTCCTGGCCCGCTCCTCCAGCTTCCGATCCAGCTGCTCTTCCAGCTCCCGCAGGATCACATCGCAGATGGCATTCACCAGTTTCTCGTTATTCTTCTCCAGGCTCCGCGCCATAATTCCGTCCAGCAGCTGCTCCAGCTTTTTGGCAGAATCAGAAGGCTCCACGGTCACCACCGCGTACGCCTGCTCCGGCTCCGGGCGGTCACCTGTCCGCTCCCCCGCGATCTCAGGGTCTTCCAGGATTTCCTTCACCGCCTTCAGCTGCATCCCCTTGTCCTTCCAGAACTTGATCTCCTGAAATTTCTCCACATCCCGGCTGCTGTAGCATCGCTTTCCCTGGCTGTTCCGCTCTATGGGAAGCTCCAGCTCCTCCTCCCAGTAACGCAGCACATGGGGCTCCACCCCCACCATTTTGGAAACCTCCGAGATTAAAAATCTTTTATCATCCATCGTATCTGCCCCTTATCTGTTCCCCTTATTCTGTCCCGTTCTATTTGGCCCTATTATTTTTATATGAGGAATGATGGGCAAATATTCCTTTTTTTCAAGCAAATTGTCTGATTTGATCATTCAGGGGCAGGAGTGACTCATAAAAATCACTCCTGCCCCTGTTTGAGACTATTATTTTTCTCACCGTCTTTGCTTCTCAAATGTCCTCTATCTGACTTCTGACTTGGTCACATCCCGCAATGTCTGAATACCGTCCGCATAGATTTCATTCCAGGACTGGCAGGTGTAATCCTCCGTTCCGCTGACTTCGTTCATATAATCTGCAAACGCCTGGGTATTCATGGTCAGATTCAGAATATTCATTACACAGTTCTGCACATCGCCAAGGCTGACATTGCCATAGGTTCTGCTCTTGGAAAGATCCCCTTGTACTACATAGAGGTTCAGATACACAGTACTGCCATATTTCGCAACATACTGACCGTCAGTCTCATCCTTCCATACAATACCCTCTTCTATCAATGTCTCCATCGGCACTCGCTCATCGCTTCCAGGCAGGCATCCATCCAGATAAGTATGAACGCCCTCATCAATCAGATCTGCGCTTCCGCGGAAATGACGATCCCAGCGGCTGGTATCCGCACGAGTGGAAAAAATCTGCACGCCCTCCGTATCAGCATCTGCCAACTCATAATCATTCATATCTGTGATTACCATCCGAATATCTACAGTGGGGTACATTCCGTCTCCCCAGGCGCCGCTGACCCGATTGGGAGCTCCCCCCGGCATAATCAGATCGTTCCCGGCATGCATGGAGAAGACCGGGGTGGATTCCCCACCGTTCCAATCGGTCATAATTATCCCTTCAAATCCCCACTCATCTCTTACAATAGAGGTACACATATCATAACTGTCTGCCGCTGCCCATCCGTTGATGGAATTGTATGAAGTCATGATGGACATCGGCTGAGCCTGACGGACGGTACGCTCAAAGGCCTTCAAATAGATTTCGCGCATCGCGCGCTCGGAGACAGAGTTGTTCACGCTGACTCGGTCGGTTTCCTGATTGTTTGCGGCCATATGCTTCAGGGTAACACCACAGCCCGGATGGGACTGAACATTTTCCGTCACAACGGCGCTGAAGTCCCCCGCAATTACAGGGTCCTCAGAGTAATACTGCGGGTTACGTCCGCAAAGCGGGTTTCTGTGGATATTGATTCCCGGCGCTAACCACAAGGCTAATCCATAGCGCTCCATCTCCTGGCCCACTGCATCCCCGAGTTTGCCTATGGCATCCAGATCCCAGGTGGACGCCTGCAGAGTTCCGCAGGGCCAATAGGTGCAGTATTGATAATTTTCCGTATAGGAGACGGATGTGGCATCTTCCTCAAGTCCCAGCCCCTCCGGTCCGTCTGCCATGCTTATCGGGGTGATCAGTCTGCTGTCCATATAAATTGCGGTAGTCTCGCCTGCCTCTCCGGCAACGCTGTATTCGTTGCTGGAGTCCGCCCCTACACTTCTTCCCATAACAATGTTGGACAACTCGTCAAGAGTCAGAGTAGAAACAAAGGCTTCCAGAGAAATCTTGCCATCAGCCACATCCTTCAGCGTGCTCTCCGCCGTTGCGTTTTCTTCCGATACATCTACGATCTTCTCACTATATTGAACCTGGATGTCGTCATCCGGATTATTTTCACCGGCCACCACCACTCCGTCTTCATTTGTGCCGGCGGCAGGAGTCACATCCGTCTGATAATAGTAATTGACTTCTCCCGCAGTTCCATTCTCTCCGCGCAGGTACTGAGTTTCCGTCACGCCTTCGGTCACATACACCGGAACCTCTACGTTTCCGCCGGAAACGGTTTCTCCGGCAGTGGGATCAAAATATTTGCCATCGCTGTACTCGGCGGTATCCGTCTCAATATCCACGGCATTCAGCTCAATCACAGGAGCATTTTTAAGTTCTTCCTCGTCATTGTTGGAAATAGTTCTCTCGGAGTCCGCTCTCTTCAATAGATCAATTTCTTCATCAATCACCATACGATTGGTAAGCTGCTGCGTCGCCGCGGAAGCATCCAAAGAAATCACTGCCGCTGCGGATGTGTTCCTGGAAGAGTTACCGATGCGGATAATATAGTCCCCTCCCTGCAATACGTATGCCGCATTCTTTTCGCTGTAGGAAGCCATCTCATCTGTATTGTAGGTGAGAGTCAGTGTCTGACTTTCCCCAGGCTGCAGCTCATCTGTCTTAGCAAAAGCCGCCAGTTCCTGATAGGGATTCTCCAGATCGCAGCTGAGCGCATCCTCCTCGCTAACCTCCGGAGCGGAATAGTAGATCTCCACCACCTCCTTACCGGCCGCTTCTCCGGTATTGGTGACCGTAACGGTGGCGGTCACCGTCTCTGTATCAGCTTCAACGGCAATATCTGAAAAATCAAAATCCGTATAAGAGAGGCCATACCCAAACGGATACGCAACATCCAGGCCAAAGGTATCGAAGTAACGATATCCCACATAGATATCATCTGTATAGTCTTCCTCAACCGAATTATTGTCATGGCTTCCAAAAGTAGCGCTGCTGGGATAGTCCATATAGTTCACTGCCCAGGTATCTGTCAGCTTTCCGGACGGTGATATTTCTCCGGAAAGGATTTGACCAAGCGCATGTCCGCCGCGTTTCCCCGCCTGGGACATAAATAACAGAGAGTCCAAGCCTTCGATCTTTGTTTCCACGTTTCTCGTATAATAGATGGTATCCGGATCAAAGGAGGCATCCTCCGCTACGCTGTCAAAGCTCCCATCTTCGTTCTGAATATAGTAGGCTCTCTGAAGTCCCACAAAACCGAGCTCATAATAATCCGCGCCCCAGCCGTATTTGTCAAAATACTGATAATAGGTAATTTCCGGGTTGTATGCCTCCTCTGTTCCAACCTTTACATAACTCCCTGTCTCGTCTTGACGATACAAACCATCTTCTGAATCACGATAGGACGCAAACTCATCTGCCGCAAAAAGAGTAGTCCCATCAAGATCTGCTTGAACAACTTCCTCCTGTACGCCGGCCTTGCCATGAAAGAAGTTGGTGTCAACAGGACTCTCCACGTTCATTACAACAACCACATTCTCATATTCTTCCGCCAGTTTGCAGAGATTGTTGTATTCTACCGGAAGCAGATAGTAGTCTCCCTGGGTTGCCGTTCCGTCCGTTCCCTCACCGGAGGTTCTTGAAATCACATAAACTGCGGTTGTGCAGCTTCCATCTGCCTTTCCGGCTTCGATCTGCTCGTCTGTAATCTCACGCTCTACCCCCGTTCCTCCAGAAACGTAACCATTCTCCGCATCAATATAATGCTTCAGATAATCTCTGGAGGAGTCCGCTTCGTCGTAGGTAGTAATATGGAAACCAGCGTCAACCAATCCCTCATAAATTGTATCGGTGCCTCTTCTGGAACCGCTTCCCAGCGTGTAGACGCTTCCGGAACCGAATAAGGCAATTTCACTGCCCTGCTTAAGCGGAAGTGATTTTACTTCTTCACCTACGGTACGATTTTCCAGGAGAACCATCCCCTGGGTGGCTACCCACTGGGCAAGCTCCGCATTTTTTGCTTCCAGATCTGTGACTTCCTGTGTGGTTTCCCCTTGATGATATGCCAAAGCAGTCTGCGGAGCAAGTATGCTCATTGTCATTGCTGTCGTCATAACCAACGCAGTGAGTCTGTTTCTCTTGCGGTGATTTCTCATTCTGAATTCCTCCCTTTCTGGTTTGTGTTTCACCGTTATCACAGGTTTCTTCGAAATCCTATGATACTATTTTACCGTCAGAATAACGAAATCACTACGAAGACAACTATTATTTTTTTACAATATTATATGATTTATCTGCGTTTTACTTTCA
>DBFBJF010000247.1:0-7449 GCA_048203265.1 Candidatus Merdiplasma sp. | reverse complement strand
AAATTACCCAGCCCCGAAAAAAAAGAGCTCATCTCAAAAAATCAAAATTTTTAAATGCAGCTAAATCGTTCTTTTTTTGATACCGACCTGTTCACGCTCACACATTCTCAATCTGCCAGTCAATGGGCGTCAGCCCGTTCTTCTCCAGAAACGCGTTGGTCTTGGAGAAAGGCCTGCTGCCGAAAAATCCCCGGAACGCAGACAGCGGGCTGGGATGAGGCGCCTCTAAAATCAGATGCTTGGGATTATGGAGCATGGACTTTTTCATCTGCGCCGGGCGGCCCCAGAGAATAAACACCATGGGGCGGTCCTGCTGATCCAGGATCCGGATCGCGGCATCCGTGAATTCTTCCCAGCCGATCCCCCTGTGAGAGTTGGCCTGGTGCGCCCGCACTGTCAGCACAGTGTTCAGAAGCAGGACTCCCTGCTTGGCCCACTTGACCAGATAACCGTTATTCGGTATGTAACATCCCAAATCATCGTGAAGCTCCTGGTAAATGTTCACCAGGGAGGGCGGGATCTCCACCTCCGGCCTGACGGAAAAGCAAAGTCCGTGGGCCTGCCCGTCCCCGTGGTAGGGATCCTGGCCCAGGATCACCACCTTCACCTCGCTTAAGGGGGTCAGGGCGAAGGCATTAAAGATATCATCCGCCGGCGGATAAATCCGCCTGGTGTTGTACTCTTCCTTCACTTTTTTATACAGTTTCGCGTAATACGGCTTTGAAAACTCCGGTTTCAGCGGAGCCAGCCAGTCATTGCTGATCGCTGCCAAAATCATTCCTCCTCGTTCTTCTACAGACGTACCGGCACGCCCCGTTCCTGTAAGTATTCCTTCACCTGCCGGATCTCCAGCTCTTTGTAATGAAACAGGGAAGCCGCCAGGGCTGCGTCCGCCTCCCCCTCCGTCAGCGCCTCATAAAAATGCTCCAGGGTTCCTGCGCCGCCAGAGGCGATCACAGGAATGGACACATTTCTGGCGATGGTCCGGGTCAGCTCCAGGTCATATCCGGCCTTGGTGCCGTCACAGTCCATACTGGTGAGCAGAATTTCCCCCGCTCCCAACCGGTTGGCCTCCATGGCCCACTCTACAGCATCCAGCCCCATATCCACCCGGCCGCCGTTCTTGTACACATTCCAGCCGCTGCCGTCCGCTCTTCTCTTAGCGTCGATGGCCACCACCACGCACTGGCTTCCGAATTTCTCCGCAGCCTCGCTGATCAGCCGCGGGTTCATAAGGGCGGCTGAGTTGACGGAAATTTTATCGGCCCCTTCCCGCAGCAGCACCTTAAAGTCTTCGATGGTGCGGATTCCGCCGCCCACAGTGAAGGGGATAAACACGGTCTCCGCCACCCGGCGCACCATATCCACCACCGTATTTCTGGCATCGGAGGAGGCGGTGATGTCCAGGAAAACCACTTCGTCCGCTCCCGCCCGGTCATAGGCGGCCGCGATTTCCACCGGATCTCCCGCATCCCTGAGATTCACAAAATTTACTCCCTTAACCACCCGTCCGTTGTGCACATCCAGACAGGGAATAATCCGCTTTGTCAACATTCCGCCACCTCCTTATTCCCCAATACTTTCCCCTGAATATGAATAAAATTGTCCAGCAGCTTCAGCCCCCAGCTTCCGCTCTTTTCCGGATGGAACTGACAGGCGAACACATTTCCCTGCTCCACGGAAGCGTGAATTCTAGTGCTGTAACAGGTAGAAGCGGTAACAATCGACTCCTCCCTGGCTCTCAGGTAATAGGAATGTACGAAATATACGTAGGTGTGTTCCGGAATCCCGGCAAACAGCCGTCCCGGATGGTCAAAGGTCAAGTCATTCCATCCCATGTGTGGAATTTTCAGTCCGGGAGCATCCGGGATGCGCAAAATTTCCCCCTTCAGGATCCCCAGGCCCTCCACACCCGGGGATTCATCGCTTCGTTCAAAGAGAAGCTGCAGGCCCAGGCAAATGCCGAGAAATGGAATTTCCTTCTCCACCGCCCGGTGAATCACCTGATCCAGCCCGTACTGCCGCAGGTTTCCCATGGCATCCCCAAAGGCTCCCACCCCCGGCAGAATAATGCGGTCCGCCCCCAGGATTTCCCCAGGATCCCGGGTGATCACCGGGGTTTCCCCCAAGTGCAGCAGCGCCTTCTCCACACTGCGCAGATTTCCCGCTCCGTAATCGATAATTGCTGTGCTCATCTTACCACTCCTTATGCTATGTCAGATGGGACGTCCTCATTGGCGGCGAACACCTCCAGAGCGTTCTCCCCGATGGACACCCCTCTCTCAGCTGTCTGTTCTGTCAGCTGGGGAAACCTGGCGTTGATCCGGATCAGGGTGGACTTCAGGTTGAACATGGCTGTCTTCTCAAAGGGCCACCGGATCACCTGGGGTGATCCGAATCCCACTCCCAGTTCCAGGATACACAGCCGGTGGTTCAGGGTACCAGCCAGCCAGTTCAGATAGGAATTCCACTGCTCCTCCCCGCTGCTTTTTCTGTTTTCATCCCCCATGGGAGATACAATAAAAAAGTCCAGCAGATCCGACGCAAAGATCAGATCATCTCTGTTTTCTGTCACGATAAAATAGGTTTTCCCCTGAAGCAGTTTTGCCAGACGGTTATAAGCGGACACAATCAGCCGTTTTTTTTCCTCCCTGGCCTTTTCATCCTCTCCCCGGGCCTCCTGAAACTCTTCCCCGATTCCCACCAGAACAAACTCCGCCTGATCCACCGCCTCTTTTATCACATTCCAAGTCTTTCGGTCCATTTTCTCACCCTCCGCCTACTGGGGCTTTTTTGCCAGCTGCTGTCCCATGAGCACGCCCATCATGGACGCCATCATCAAGCCTCTGGTCCATCCGCTGGAATCGCCCAGGCAATGGAAGCCTTTCAGGGAAGTGTTAAATTCCCGATCCATCTTCACCCGGTTGCTGTAGAATTTCAACTCCGGAGAGTAAAGCAGAGTCTCCTCCGCTGCAAATCCGGGAACCACCTGATCCAGTGACTTGATAAAGTTGATGATGTTGGTCATGGCACGGTACGGCATGGCCGCCGTGATGTCCCCGGCCTCCGCGTCCGGCAGAGTGGGCCGGACATTGGACTGGCTCAGCTCCTTTGGCCAGGTGCGCTTACCGTCCAGAATGTCCCCGAACCGCTGCACCAGGATATGGCCCGCTCCAAGCATATTGGTCAGCTCTCCCACCTTCTGGGCGTAGGCGATGGGCTGGTTGAAGGGAGCGTTGAAATTGTGGGAACAAAGAATGGCAAGGTTGGTATTGTCCGACTTCAGTTCCTTGTAGGAGTGGCCGTTGACCACAGCCAGATCGTTGTCGTAATTCTCCTGACTCACAAAACCTCCCGGGTTCTGGCAGAAGGTACGCACCTTATTCTTGAAGGGCTGAGGATAGCCCACCAGCTTGGACTCATACAAAACCCGATTTACCTTCTCCATCACCTCGTTGCGCACCTCTACGCGCACGCCGATGTCCACGGTACCCGGCTCATGGGCGATACCGTACTTGGCGCACATTTTCTCCAGCCAGTCAGCGCCCCGGCGTCCGGTGGCCACCACCACCTCGTCTCCCCACAGCGTTCTCTCCTCCTGTCCTTTGGCAATGATCACGCCGTGGCAGGTCTGATCCTCGATAATCAGGCGGCTGCATTCATACTCAAAAATCAGATCCACCCCGTGATCCATCAGGTAATGCTCGATGGACCGATAGATCTCCTGGGCTTTCTCCGTTCCCAGATGCCGGATGGGGCAGTCCACCAGCTTCAGGCCAGCCTTGATAGCCCGGCGGCGGATCTCTTTCACCTCCTCCGGATTGGATACCCCCTCCACATGGGTATCCGCGCCAAACTCCAGATAAATCTGATCCGTATAGTGAATCATCTCCTGGGCAAAATCCGCTCCGATGAGATCCGGCAGGTTGCCGCCCACCTCATAGCTCAGAGACAGTTTGCCGTCGGAGAATGCCCCCGCTCCGGAAAATCCGGTGGTAATATGACAGTAGGGCTTGCAGTTTACGCATTTCTTTGTCTTTGTTTTGGGGCAGCTTCTCTTCTCAATGGGCTTTCCCTTTTCCACGATCACCATGCGCTTCTTCGCCCCCTGGCGGATCAGCTCCAGTGCCGTAAAAATCCCCGCCGGACCGGCTCCAATGATAATCACATCATATTTTTCCATGCATTCCCTCCTTTGCATTTCCGTCTGATTCAAATCTGGGGCTGCCGCATTCACCGCGACAGCCCCAGAAACTCTTCCAGTTATCCGGCCGTCTCTTACACCGGATAAGCCTTATTCTTTTCATCCGCCACTGTGGGATCCACCTTGGTCTGCTGTGCTTCTCTGTATTTGAAGAACTCCACAGCCACCTGGGGGAACAGTGCGTAGGTCAGCACATCCTCATCCTGCTGCTTCCACTGGGCAATTTCCTTCTCCAGCTTGTCCAGCTCCGGCTCCAGATCGTCTGCCGGACGATGAGTGATCACCTCCGCGTTTCCGATGCACTTCTTCTGTACCTCGGGATTGAAGGGCTTTACAGTAGCTCCATACTTGCCGCAGAGAATATCCTTGGTCTCCTTGGTCACCATCTTGTAGCGCTCGCCGGCGATTACGTTGAACACGGCCTGAGTACCCACAATCTGTGAGGAGGGCGTTACCAGAGGCGGCTCGCCCAGATCCTTTCTCACTCTCGGCACTTCCTCCAGTACCTCATAGAATTTATCCTCCGCATGCTGCTCCTTCAGCTGAGAAGTCAGGTTGGAGAGCATACCGCCAGGTACCTGATACAGCAAGGTCTTGATGTTCACGCCCAGGTTGGTGGGATTCAGCAGACCGCTCTTAAGCGCGTCATCCCGGATGGGACGGAAGTAATCGGCGATCTCTGCCAACAGGTTCTGGTCAAAACCGGTATCATAGGGTGTTCCTTTGAAGGTTTCCACCATAACCTCTGTGGCAGGCTGGGAGGTTCCCAGAGCGAAAGGTGAAATAGCAGTATCAATCACATCCACGCCTGCTTCCACTGCTTTCAGATAAGTCATGGAAGCCACACCGGAGGTGTAATGGGTGTGAAGCTGAATGGGAAGGCTGGTGGCTTCCTTCAGAGCAGAAACCAGCTCGGTTGCCTTGTAGGGCAGCAGCAGACCTGCCATATCCTTGATACAGATGGAATCCGCACCCATATCCTCAATCTTCTTTGCCATGTCAGTCCAGTACTCCAGCGTGTAGGCATCGCCCAGAGTGTAGGACAGGGCCACCTGGGCATGTCCCTTCTCTTTATTGGCAGCCTTCACGGCAGTCTGCAGATTGCGCAGATCATTAAAGCAGTCAAAAATACGGATAATATCAATGCCGTTGGCGATGGACTTCTGTACAAAGTACTCCACCACATCATCGGCGTAGGGACGGTAACCCAGAATATTCTGGCCGCGGAACAGCATCTGCAGCTTCGTGTTCTTAAACCCATCACGCAGCTTGCGCAGACGATCCCAGGGATCTTCCTTCAGGAAACGCAGAGATGCATCGAAGGTAGCGCCTCCCCAGCACTCCACGGAATGGTATCCCACTTTATCCAGTTTATCCACGATTGGCAGCATCTGCTCTGTCGTCATACGGGTGGCAATCAGAGACTGATGGGCGTCACGCAGAATGGTTTCAGTAATCTTAATTGGTTTTTTTGCAACTTCTGCCATTGTTCTATATCCTTTCTACAAATATCGTTACACGATGCCGTGGGAGAAGCCAGAAACCGGAAAGGTCTCAGGCTTCCGGTCCAGACATCATCACACTACGCCGTATATTGCCATAAACGTACCGGCAGCGACTGCCGTACCGATCACGCCAGCCACATTGGGCCCCATGGCATGCATCAGAAGGAAGTTGGTGGGATCGGACTCCGCCCCAACCTTCTGGGAAACTCTGGCGGCCATAGGCACAGCGGAAACGCCGGCAGAACCGATCAGCGGGTTGATCTTGCCGCCGGAGAGCTTGCACATCAGCTTGCCCAGCAGCACACCGCCTGCGGTACCAAAGATAAAGGCGATCAGACCCAGAACTACAATCTTAATGGTATCCATATTCAGGAATGCCTCGGCGCTGGTGGTGGCGCCAACGGAAGTACCCAGCAGGATAACCACGATGTACATCAGCGCATTGGAAGCAGTCTCGGTGAGCTGTTTTACCACGCCGCTCTCCCGGAACAGGTTACCCAACATCAGCATACCTACCAGAGGCGCTGTGGTGGGCAGCAGCAGGCTTACCACAATGGCGATGATGATGGGGAACAGAATCTTCTCCAGCTTAGATACCGGACGCAGCTGTTCCATCTTAATCTTTCTCTCCTTCTCCGTGGTCAGCAGTTTCATAACCGGAGGCTGGATAATGGGTACCAGAGACATATAGGAGTAGGCTGCCACCGCGATGGGACCCATCAGGTCCGTCTGCCCCAGCTTGCCGGCCAAGAAGATGGAGGTGGGGCCGTCGGCTCCGCCGATGATGGAGATGGCAGCGGCTGCTCTCCCGTCAAATCCCATCAGGATGGCCAGGAAGTAGGCCACGTAAATGCCAAGCTGAGCGGCAGCTCCCATGATAAAGCTCTTGGGATTCGCGATCAGGGGACCGAAATCCGTCATGGCTCCAACGCCCATGAAGATCAGGGACGGGAAAATACTCCATTCGTCCAGAACATAGAAATAGTGAAGCAGGCCTCCTGCGTGCTCAACGCCCAGGGCATCCACATAAGGCTCCGCCATAATATCCGGGTAAATATTCACCAGCAGCATACCGAAGGCAATGGGAATCAGCAGCAGCGGCTCAAAATCATGTTTAATTGCCAAATACAGGAATACCAGGGCCACCAGAATCATGACATAGTTTCCCCAGGTCAGATTGAAAAAGGCGGTCTGTTCCAGAAGATTTGACAATGTACTTGTTATATAAGACATTTTTTACCTCCCAGTCTATTTGAAAAATCAGGTCATTGCCCATACAGAGCATCGTATCGGCTCAAACCAGGCAGGCGCCTTAGTTCATGGTAGCCAGCACATCTCCGTTCTCTACTGCATCACCGACTCTGACTTCAATACTGGCAACGGTACCGTCCTGAGGAGCCACAACAGGGATCTCCATCTTCATGGCCTCTAAAACCACAATGCTGTCGCCGGCCTTCACCGCCTGTCCCACAGCAGCGTCAATTCCGCACACCTTGCCGGGCACGGAAGCGGTCACCTGGATGGAACCTGCCGTTCCCTGGGATGCGGGAGCTGCCTTAGGCGCTGCAGGTGCAGGCGCGGGGGCCGAAGCTGCTGCCTTGGGAGCCGCGGGAGCTGCCTTGGGGGCTGCCGCTGCGGGGGCTGCTGCGGAGCCGGTTCCCTCTTCTACCGTTACATCATATACATTGCCGTTCACTGTGATTGTATAATTTTTCATTTTCATTTCCTCCTGTTATTGGG
>DBFBJF010000246.1:0-4040 GCA_048203265.1 Candidatus Merdiplasma sp. | reverse complement strand
CCCCCACGGAACCCCCTACGGAGCCGCCCACGGAGCCGCCTACGGAACCTCCCACAGAGGCCCCCACAGAAGCGCCGGTTACAGAGGCACCGGCAACGGAAGCTCCAGTCACGGAAGCCCCGGTTACGGAGACAACGCCTCCGGAGACTTCTCAGGAAACCGGATCAGGGGATGGTTTGATTGAGACGGAGACTCCGCCGGTGGAAACCACTGCGCCCACAGAGGCCCAGACCCAGGAGCATACATCCGGGCAGACTGAAACGGAAACAGAGTCTGAGACAGAGGCCACGACGGATACGTTTACATATTCTGGAAACGGAATGGAAGTGACCGTAAAGCTGGAGAAAGGGTATGCCCTCCCCCAGAGCACGGAGCTTACAGTCCGGACCGTGACGGAGAAGAAAGCTCCGGATGAGTGGAAAAATGCAAGGAATCTGGTGGAAAAGGCGACAAACCAGGGCCATCGGGAACTTGCCGGAGCCCGTTTTTATGAGCTTGTTTTTTCAGATAATGGTGAGGAAGTGACACCGGAGGGAAAACTTACCGTTCAGATTACATTCACTAAAGGTCTGGGCCTGGGACTGTTGGAGTATGCCCAGGGGGAAGCGGCACTTTTCCGTGTTGAGGAAGGAGCTGCCCAGAAGCTGGCAGATCTGTCCATAAATCAGGAGAGAAAAGTGACAGAGGCGAAGTTCCAGATAGATGGGAACACCCTGTTTGCTGTGGCGGGAATACAGAACTGCCAGAACGACGGGGAAGTGATAACAACGGATGGGCTGGAACAGGCGCTGGGAGATGCCCTGGATTACAGTGTGGTGGCGAGAGACTACACAGGAGATGAGACGGAGTATGTGATTGCGGAAAATCTCGCTGACGCCCAGGGTGAAGAAGAAAGCCAGGCAGAGGAGACAGCGCGGCCGGAGCCGTCAGCGCTTCTTGATGGGATTAGTCAATATGCCTTGACGCTGGCTAACGGGAAAAGTTCAGACAGCGTGACCGTGGTAAATGTCTACGCAAACGGGGATGGAACCGTGGACGATGAACCGCTGGGAGAAGTACTTACCAATGACAGCATCGATGTGTCGAGCGAGACGGTAGTGGTGAACGTGATCGCTGCCCGCGCTGACCAGGATCTGACGCTGAACGGTTACCCTGCCCTTTACCAGAACCAGGCGGTGAACAGTGAGAACGGGACGGAGTCCTATGCCGGCAGGATTATCTACAATCTGGCGGCGGAGGAAAACGGATCCTATGTACCTTATACCGGCACGGCAACCGTGGACGGAGCAGCCCTGGGAACCTATCTGGCGGCCAGAGGAACCCTGGACGTAACCGGAGGATTGACCGGGGCAGTTTATGCGGACACTGTGCGGGCGGGATCCATAGTGATGGCTGTGTTGGGCCGGGACGGACAGGAAGAGACTGAAGCGGATACTGAGACCGAAGCAGAAACAGAAGCTGTGACAGAGGCCGAGAGTGAAAGTGAAGGGGAGACGGAAGCCGAGACCGAGATCGAAACGGAAACGGAAGCCGAGACCGAGATTGAAACGGAGATGGAAGCCGAGACCGAGATCGAGACAGAAATAGACACGGAATCTCCGTCTGAAACAGTAACTGAGACAGAGACGGAAATGGAAACCGAGTCTGAGACAGAGGGCGTGATTGAGGAGACGGAAACAGAGACGGAGTCTGAGACAGAGGATGTGATGGCCGAGGAAGCCGAAAGTCAGTCCATACAGGTCATGTCGCTGGCAGCGCAGGTGGAACAGCTTTTGGTGACAGCCTCTACCAAAGAAGGAACTCCGGTGGAGGGCGCCATCTGGATTTTGAAGGCATACGATGACATTGTGCCCGCCGTGAATGTGACGATCCCCAATACCCAGGGACAGCGTGTGAGCTATGAGGCCGGAAAGACGGCCTTTGCCAAGGATCAGGAGATCTTCCGCTGGACTACAGGAACCTCAGCCCGGGATCTGACGCCCTACCTGATCCCCGGGGGCTCCTACTATTTAGAGGAGTACTCTGTTCCTGACGGATATTTGAATGCCGCGAATCTCTATTTTACTGTGGACGAAGATGGAAATGTGAAGGACGCAGGCGGCAGTACGGTCACCAGCCTGAACATCGTATACGGTGAGAAAACAGGAACGGGCCAGGAGCAGGTTTTGTCCATGCAGCTGGCGGTACAGGATTCAGAAGCCGGGAGTGATGGCAAATACGCGTATCTGGCAGGAGCACAGTTTGTGCTGAAGGATTCCGAGGGGAAGGTGCTGACGGATCAGTCCGGAAATCCCTATATCTTTTCTTCCGGAAACGGCGTGATGACGCTGAACCTGGATCCGGAGCTGTACCAGGCCCTGACTGCGGATCTGGCAAACGGAGGCTCCCGGACCTTTACGGTGGCGGAGATACAGGCTCCGGAGGGATACCGGGTGGACGGCTATTCGGAGGCCAGTATTGTGATTACAAAGAACTCCAGCGGTGAGGTGAGTCTTACCCTGGATGACAGGTACGCTCAGCAGCTGGAGGATGGCAGTCAGGCCCTGATCTTTCAGAACAGAAAGATCCCGGATGCAGGGGGCACTGTCTCCGTGACCATGCGAAATTATTATGGGGAAGAGGAGATTTACGCCACCAGTGGAGTTACCTATTATGTGGCGCTGTTTTCGGATAAAGAAAAAACAAACCGGATCAGCGATGTGCAGATGGTGTCTATTGAAAAGGGATATAAAGCAGCCACAGTACGGTTTGAAAATCTCCCCAATGGTACTTATTACGTAGGTGAAACAGATCAGTACGGCAACCTGGTGGGAACCGTCAGGGAGCAGGCTCAGGCTACGGATCCGTTTTATGCCAGATACCTGCAGAATGGCCAGGAAAATGATATAGCAGTGATTAAGACGGACGAGGGCATTCTGGATGCGGATGTGGTGTCGGTTTCCATTTACAATCAGTATTTTGAGATGTCACAGGGATTTACTTTTACCGCTTCCTTCAATGTGACGATGCAGCTGAGAGATTCCACCGGAGCTGCTCTGAACAGCACGGATACCTTCTACGTGGGAATTTACACGAAGCAGGCCAATGGAAGCTTTTCCTATATAGGACGGAAATCCATCCGCATGGGCGGAAATTCCTCAAGCACCATCAAGGTGGAATTGACCATGAGTACGGCCACAAAGGATGTGATGGTAAAAGAAGTGGATGCCAACGGAAAGGAGATCACCAGCTCCAACACGTATACCACCAACATCAGTCCCAGCCAGATTACCCTCAACTCAGGGGAGAAGCAGCAGCAGACGGTTACCATCACGAAGACCCGGCTGGCTTCTGCGGAGACAGAGACGGAGAGTGAGACCGCGGATCCCAACGCCGGCAAGGCCCGCCTGAAACTGACCAAGAGGGTGACTTACAAGGATACGGCGATCCGGGTAAATTCCGTTTATTACATCGGCATCTTTGATGATCCGGAGCTGACCCAGCTTCGTTACTCCAGGGCCATGGTGATGAATGACGCCAGTGAGCTGACAGCCAGCCTTCTGGTGAATCTGGATAAGACGGAAACCGGTGAGGTCACCTTCTACTTTGCAGAGGTGGATGAGGAAGGCAATGTGCTGGAGGGCGGACGAGATTTTGGCTATGATATTGCGCTGAATCAGAATTCCGTCACCCTGAACAGCGGAAATATGGAAGATGAGGTTGTTGTAACCAACGACGTGGTGGAAGGCAGCAATGTGGCCTCGGCACTGGCTGATCCGGCCAGCGGACTGGCGGGCGATGACGCTGCACTGGCCACTGCGCAGGGGCTGGCCTCCGCGGCCAACAGTTCCGGCAATACCCAGACCGGAGATGACAGCCCCATCCTGCCGCTGATTGGCCTGATGGGCGGATGCGCGGCGGTGATCGCTGTGTTGGCGGTGATTGTGGTGAGAAAGCGCAGATACAGAGGATAGGGATTTCCTCAGCGTTTCCTTAGAAAGGGTAAGATTGGAGGAGGGGCGCTGCAATAGTTGTACCAGTCCCTTCTAATCAAAGAAATG
>DBFBJF010000245.1:0-5333 GCA_048203265.1 Candidatus Merdiplasma sp. | reverse complement strand
CCATGTGTACTGTCTTCGGCAGCGCTGGGACTTCTCTGGGCATTTTTGTTTAATCCGAAGATTGGTATAAATCAGCTGCTGGCGAAATTCGGTATCGAGGGGCCGCTTTGGCTGATGGATTCCAAAGGCTTTATTGTTTTACCGATGTGGGTCATTGCATTTGTGGCTTTATGGCAGTATGTTGGTCAGAATATGATGCTTTATATGGCGCAGATTACGGGCATTTCGAGAGATCTGTATGAGGCCTCCTACGTGGACGGAGCTTCTAAGCTGAAGGCATTTCGCTACATTACTTTGCCGCTGGTAAAGCCGATGGTCGTGACATCTCTGTCGCTTAACTGCATCGGCTCCTTAAAGTTTTTTGATCTGGTATACAATATGACCCAGGGAGGGCCGAACCATCGTACGGAGGTGCTGGCTACGGAACTGTATGCGGAAGGCTTCAATTACTTTAAATATGGATATGCAAGCGCCATCTCTGTGGTTTTGTTAGTAATGTGCCTTGCGGTAACAATATTCATCAAAAGGGTTTTCCGTGCAGAAACCTACGAATCTTAGGAGGGCGGATCATGAATAATGCAAAACGAGTAAGAAGAAAGAGAAAACCGCTCAGTCCCTGGATGATCTTAATCTATGCGGTGCTGATTGCGCTGGCGGTTATTTACATAGCCCCTCTTGCATGGATGGTGAATGTATCGTTGAAGGATAATGCAGGCGTGATGGCTGATCCGTTTGGACTTCCGGATACTGTTCACTGGAATAATTATGTGGAGGCCTGGACCATGGGGAGGCTGGGCGCTGCACTGCTTAATTCTGTGCTGGTCTGCGGCGTGACTCTGATCGTCAGCTTGTTTCTGGGCTCCATGGCGGCATTTGCCATTGGACGGATGAAGTGGAAGCTGTCGGAAGCAACTCATACCTTTTTCCTTGTGGGGATGATGGTTCCGGTGCACTGTGTCCTGATTCCTCTGTTTGTGCGTTTCGCCAAGCTGGGACTGACAAATTCCAGGATAGGATTGATGATACCTTACATTACTTTTTCGCTTCCCACCACCATCTTTTTGCTTACCGGCTTTTTTAAATCAATGCCGGGGGAACTTTTTGAAGCTGCGGCAATAGATGGCTGCAGTATCTTTGGCTGCTTTTTCAAAATTGCGCTTCCACTTTGCCGCACAGGACTTTTTGTATCTGGATTGATGACTTTTGTGGGAAATTGGAATGAACTGCTGCTGGCTATGGTGTTTATATCAGATCCGGCTAAGAAAACACTGCCGGTAACGCTGACGTATTTTGTAGGGCCGTATGCCACGAACTATGTGCAGATGTTTGCGGCAATTATCATAGCGATTGCGCCGACTGTGATAGTGTATTGTCTTTTTAGCAATCAGATCGTGGAAGGATTGACGACAGGCGCGGTAAAAGGCTGATGATAAATCACACAGAGAAAAAAGAAGTAAGAAGTAACGGAGGACTGGAATGAAACGACAGGAAGCAAGAGAACGGGCAGAGGAGTTGGTGGCCCGAATGAAGCCGGAAGAAAAAGTAACACAGCTTCGATATAATTCTCCGGCCATTGAACGCTTGGGCATACCTGCATATAATTGGTGGAATGAAGCTCTCCACGGCGTAGCCAGAGCGGGAGTTGCCACCAGTTTCCCTCAGGCGATTGGTATGGCGGCTTCTTTTGATGAGGAACTCTTGGAAAAGATTGCCAGCGCAATTGCTGAAGAAGGACGGGCAAAATTTAATGCGTATAAAGAATACGAAGACCGGGATATTTACAAAGGTCTTACATTTTGGTCCCCCAATATTAATATCTTTCGGGATCCGAGGTGGGGAAGGGGACAGGAAACGTACGGAGAGGACCCGTATCTTTCCGGCAGACTGGGAATAGCCTTTGTAAAGGGATTGCAGGGAGATGGCCCCGTGATGAAGGCGGCTGCCTGCGCAAAACATTTTGCGGTTCACTCAGGCCCTGAAGCCCTGCGTCATGAATTTAATGCAGTAGTGTCAGAGAAGGACCTGTATGAGACGTATCTTCCGGCCTTTGAGGCTCTGGTGAAGGAAGGACATGTGGAAGCGGTCATGGGGGCATACAATCGCACAAACGGAGAACCCTGCTGTGGCAGCAAGCTGCTGATACAGGATATTTTGAGGGAGAAGTGGGGATTTGAAGGACATTATGTGTCTGATTGCTGGGCGATAAAAGATTTCCACGAGCACCATGGAGTGACTGCCAATGCAAAGGAATCGGCAGCACTGGCGTTGAATTCTGGATGTGATCTGAATTGTGGAAATACCTTTTTGCACCTTTGGGATGCCTATCAGGAGGGACTGGTAAGTGAAGAGACGATTACAGAATCCGTAGTTCGGCTTTACACAACGAGATTCCTTCTTGGTCTTTTTGATGAGACAGAATATGATGAGATACCCTATGAGACGGTGGAGTGCAGAGAACACTTAGAACTTTCCTGTCAGGCGGCCTGTGAGAGCATTGTGCTTTTGAAAAACAACGGCCTGCTGCCGCTGAATAAGGAGCGGTTGAAGACGGTAGGGGTGATTGGGCCAAATGCCAACAGCCGCGCTGCTTTAATCGGAAATTATCATGGAACTGCTTCGGAATACATTACGGTTCTGGAAGGTGTGCAGCGTTACCTGGGCGATGAGGTACGTGTCCTTTACTCGGAAGGATGCGATATTAAGGAAAGCCGGGTGGAACATCTGGCTATGGAGAATGACCGACTTTCCGAAGCGATGATCGTAGCGGAACACAGCGATGTGGTGCTTCTGGTAGTAGGTCTTAATGAGAATCTGGAAGGCGAAGAGGGGGATGAAGGAAACCATTACGCCTCGGGTGACAAGATGAGTTTGGAGCTGCCGGCGCCTCAGAGAGAACTGATGAGGGCGATTGCGCAGACGGGAAAGCCGGTGGTACTTTGTCTGATGGCGGGCAGCGATATCGATCTGTCCTTTGCGGATGAGCATTTTGACGCTGTTTTGCAGCTCTGGTATCCTGGTGCCAGAGGAGGAGAAGCGGCGTCTAAGCTCCTTTTTGGCGAGGTCTCCCCATCCGGAAAACTTTGTGTAACGTTTTATCAAAGCCTGGAAGACCTTCCGGACTTTGAGGATTATTCCATGAAGGGAAGAACCTATCGTTATATGGAGCGGGAAGCGCAGTATCCGTTTGGGTTTGGCCTCACCTACGGGAACGTAAAAGTTCAGGATGCCTATTTTAAGGATTGTGATCCGTTTTGCCTTTATGTTTCCTATAAAAATGAGGGGAAAAAAGATACGCAGGAGGTTCTGCAGGTTTATGTGGATAACCTGGAATCGGAATACGCACCTAGAAATCCGAGACTATGCGGCTTTGCCAGAGTGACGGCCAGGGTAGGGGAACTCAATCAGATTTCCATTAAACTTGATCCATATACCTACACTGTGATTAACGAGCAGGGACAGAGAGTGGAGGGAGGGCGCAGGTTTACTTTCTATGTGGGCTGCAGTCAGCCGGACCCGGTAAGCTGCCGACTGCTTGGAACAAAACCATTAAAAATTGATTATATGCTAGAATAAAAAGCTGCCTGGGTGCTTGGATTTCAAGCACCCAGGCAGAATTGATATTCCGACAGAAATATGCGGGACAACACAGGAGCTGTTTTGATGTCCGGAATTACGCTTCGCCTTCCGCCACCACAGGAGTGGGCCTTCGGGTGTCAAACACCTCTGAGGCGGTGAACATACCGTCCAGCACGGTGGTCAGCCCCTGGCTGGCTTGATAGAGCTGGTAGCCATCCAGGTCGATCCGCCCCTGGCGTACATAATCATCGGTGATCTGCACCCAGTAGGGGGTGGAGCTGTCCACATTGCAGTAGAAGTTGTAGCCCATACTCTTGAAGTACTGGTATTTTTCATTGTCCGCGCTGTATCCGGTCCAGTCCCCGATGTCGTTTCCGTGGGCAAAAATGATGGTATCCACAGGCCCCACAATGTTTTCCACGGTATTTATCCATTTCTCATTATCAACCCGCAACTCGTCCACGGTTTTATTGGTGACGCTCAGATGTCCCCAGGTATGACTGGCAAATTCCCAACCCTCATCCTTCAGGGCCTGGGCAATTTTTTTTGCCTCCGCCACATCCTCGTCCCAGTTGAATTCCGGATGCTCCTCCAGCCATTTGGCCTGGTCATCCAGCAGATGTTCCTTTGTCTTATAATCCATGTCCGTGCGGTATCCGAATACTCCGTTGTAACCGGTCAGAGCGATCAGCCCCCGGGCTCCTTTGTAGGCTCCGTCCGGATGTTCCTCCAGGAAGGTGTTCAGCCGCGGAACCACATCGAAGTCCCCCACTTCCTCTGTGCCATCAGGCTTCACATAGTGGCATTTTACTTTTCCGTTTTCATCGATCACCAGCTTGTCCGGATAACTAGCAGCCTCATAGGAGTGATAGTAACTCAGATCATCCACAGACAATACCACTGGTTTTTTGTCCGGAGGAAGCAGAAGATTGTTGTTGGGTTCAAAATGAACGTTCCCGTTTTCATCGGTGGTTTCCACCACCAGATCTCTCAGCCGCACGAAGACATAGCCGTTATCGTACATCTGTTGAGTGATCTTATCAAATTCTTCTACCGTGGTCATCCAGGCGTTCATACCGTCCACCGCTTTCTGGCCCAGTACTGATACGTTGAAGGCGCTGGAGGTATCATTGATCAGCGAGTGATAAAAAATGTGGGGAACGGTCAGCGGATCCACGGCCACACAGTTTGCCAGATCCTGCTCATATCCGGAGATGGCCTGGGTGATGGCGGAATCCGACTGGTAATTGGGAACAGTCTTCAGCAGGTTGATGGCTCCCTCATAGTCGTATCCCGCAGCCATGTTTTCCGCCTGGGCCAGCACATCAGAAGAAGTATCCTGAGCAGGCGCTTCCGTGGAAGGCTCCGCAGGAGCTTCCGCATTGTTCTGATCAGATCCAGCCGGGGTTTCTGTGACAGCCTGACCAGTCTCTGTGACGAGCTGGATATGTTCCGTTCCTGTTCCGCTTCCCTGGGTCCCTTGATTCTGGGAACCGTTTCCCTGGGAGGTGCGTCCCTCACGTCCCACAAAGAAAAAGATTAGGCCAGCCGCCGCCACAGCGATAATCAGCAGAACGCAGACGAAAAGAATGCGCATATTCCGCTCATGGCGTCTTTTTTTCAGCCTTCTTTGACGGCGCGCGTCCGCTGCACGGCGATAGGCCAGGTCGTCATCATCATAGTAATTGTCATTACGTTTTTGGCTCATTTGTAAACTCCCCTTTATCATTATTTTCCCTTCCCAGTCTACCATAGAG
>DBFBJF010000244.1:0-3910 GCA_048203265.1 Candidatus Merdiplasma sp. | reverse complement strand
CCCCAGTTCTGGCTGAAGTAACCCTTTACGGCTCTGCTGAAGCCGTTCTGTGACTTGCTATTATTCATCGTCCGATACCCCCATTGCATACTTTAATATCTTTTCCTGATCATTCTCCTCGTGACTGAGCTCGCCGGTGATGCGGCCCTCCTTCATCACGATGATGCGGTCGCTCATGTTCATCACCTCGGGCATCTCCGAGGAGATCAGGATAATCGCCAGTCCCTGTTTTGCCAAATCATTAATGATTGTATAGATCTCCGCCTTGGCGCCCACATCGATACCCCTGGTGGGCTCATCCAGAATTAAAATCTTGGGATCGGTAGCCAGCCATTTCGCCAGCAGTACCTTCTGCTGGTTCCCTCCGGACAGGGTGGAACAGTTTACCCGGGAAGAGGGTGTTTTAATCCGAAGGGACTCAATACCATGATCTACGATCTCATCTTCTTTGTTGGCATTTACTCTAAAGAAATTAATGAAACGGTTCAGCACCGGAAGCGTGATATTAAAGCTGATGGTATTGTTCAGAAGCAGGCCCTCCGTCTTCCGACTCTCCGGCACCAGAGCCACTCCACGACTCTGCATATAGCGGGGATTGCGGCTTGTCACTTTCTCACCCTCCAGATAGATTTCACCGGAGTCCATGGGATCCAGTCCCATGATGGCCTTCATCAGCTCGGAGCGGCCGGCTCCCACCAGGCCGTAGAAACCAAGGATCTCACCGCTGCGCACCTGGAAACTGCAGTCAATGGCCCGCTTGCCAGCATTGATATGTTTCGCTTCCAGCATCACTTTACCCGGTTTGTTGTAGGTGCGGGTATAGTAATTTCCCAGATCCCGGCCAACCATCAGGGAGATCAGCTCGCCCTCCGTACAGTTGTCAGACTGGCGGACTCCCATAAACTCGCCGTCACGCATGATGGTTACGGCATCACACAGTTGGAAGACCTCGGCCATCTTGTGAGTAATAAAGATAATACCCATACCCTGGCTCTTCAGATCCCTCACCGTCTTAAATAGCACCTCTACCTCTCTCTCCGACAGAGATGAGGTGGGCTCGTCCAAAATCAGGATCTTTGCGTTCAGAGAAAAGGACTTGGCAATCTCCACCATCTGCTGCTGTCCCAGAGACAGCTTTCCCACGTACTCATTGGGGTCGATGTCCAAACCCACACGCGCCAAAAACGGCTTAGCCGCCTCCGCCATCTTATCCTTGCTGACCATTCCAAAGGAATTCTTCATCTCCCGTCCCAGAAAAATGTTCTCCGCAATGGTCAGATACGGTTCCAGCGCCAGCTCCTGGTGAATAAACGCCACACCCAGCTGCTGGGATTCATAAATAGAGTGGATCTCCACCTTTTTTCCCTCGATATAGATCTCACCGGAGTCCGCCGGGAACACGCCTCCCAGCACATTCATCAGTGTGGATTTGCCAGCGCCGTTCTCACCCATAAATCCCATCACTTCGCCTGCGTGTACCGTGATTGCGGCATTGTTCAGTGCCCGAACGCCCGGGAAGGTCTTTACAATATGCTCCATGCGTAAAAGTTCCTTTTGCATTTCGCCCCTCCTTTAGCAAAGAAAAGCTGCCTGAGAACTACTTTCATAAAACTCCGGCAGCTTTTCAGCAATTTACTTTATTTCTCTATCTGCAGATGTCACTCCGCTATTACTGCCAATCTGAGATGTCGAACTCAGAAATGTTGTCAGCAGTGATCAGTTCCACATCAACCACCTGATCATGCTCAACCTCTTCACCACTCAGAACAGCAATAGCAGTTTCTACTGCATCAGATCCGATTACAGAGGGCTGCTGGGCAGCGGAAGCAGTAGCGGATCCATCCTCTACGTATCCCATGAAGTCCGGATTGCCGTCCACGCCGTAGATCAAAACATCAGATCTGCCGGCAGCGTTGCAGGCCTGTACACAGCCAAGAGCGCCCATATCGTTGATGCAGAAGAAAGCAGCCAGATCAGCGTCCGCAGTCAGCACATCTTCAGCTGCGGTCATAGTCTTTGCAGTATCGCCTGAAGTATCTGTGGTGGATACGATCTCAAAGTAATCGCCAACGGTGTCAAGGAAGCCCTGCTCACGCTGAACGCAGGCAGCACCGGAGGGCTGGTCCATGATAGCAATCTTTGCGCCCTCATCCAGCTTGCTCATCATATCCTCCGCGCAGAGCACACCGGCCTTGTAGTTATCGGAAGCGATGATGGCAGCCACTTTGTCAGAAGCATCCACCGGAGTATCCACGTTGATCACCGGAATACCAGCTTCCTCGCAGGCAGTCAGAGCCTCGGTTACAGCTGTAGTGTCCATGGGAGCCAGAATAATGGCGTCCACCTCCTGAACAATCAGGTCATTGACATAGTTGTTCATGGTAGCCTGGTCGCTGTTGGCATCAACGGTCACCAGCTGAGTATCTGGATCCATGCCAAGCTCTTCCATCTTATCCGTAATGCCGCCCATCATAGCAGTCCAGAACGGATTGTTCATGGTAGTGGGAACATAAGCAAGTGTAATATCAGATACATCAACAGAAGGAGCCGCTGCTTCCTCAGCGGCCTCGGTGGCTGCCTCTGTAACTGCCTCTGTTGCATCCTCAGCGAATGCGGTTATTCCAAGTGTTGCCGCCATGGCAACTGCCATTGTAAGTGCTGCAATTCTTCTCTTCATAATGATCATTCTCCTTTTATTTATGATTTATGATGATTTACTCTCTTCTTCTGCGGCCTGACTGTTCCGGTTTCGTGTCCTAGGCTCCACAAAGCCCGAACAGCCTCACCGCAGATACGCCAGAGTAATTGCGTACTTTATATGGATTTCGCCTCCCGGATCGGCGTAAAAATATCTCCGTTTAAAAATCGTTCCAGCGCATAGTAATAACCGCCCAGGAGAAACGAGTCACTGTTTAGTCTGGAATACCGAATGATGGTGCACTCCTCCACATAGGGGGGAACGCAGTTCCGAATGGACTCCTTCACTTTAGAAAGAAAGTGTTCGGTGTCCGGATAATCCGGTCCGATGATAATGCAGTCAGGGTTCACTGTATAAATGATGTTTGCAATACCATATCCCAGCATCCAGGCCATTTTTTCCACCGCCCACAGGGCCAGCGGATCGCCCTTCTTATATTCCTCCAAAACTTCCTGGTAAGTACTGTTCTCTGTCAGCGGGCTTTCCGGAAACTCCACCAGTCTGTCGCTCACATACCGCATCAAACTCTCAATACCGGCACAGTACTCAAAGGTGCCTGCCCGCTCATATCCCCGGCGATTTCCGTTATAGTTGATTCCTGTGTATCCAACTTCTCCCGCCAGTCCAAGATGGCCGTTCATAATGGCGCCATTTACAATAAAGCCAACGCCAATACCAAAGCCCCTGGACCTTACCACCGCCAGGCTGGCCCGTTCAATTCCGCGGATTTCCTCCGCGCATCGCCACTCCGCATAGGCTGAGAGCTTTGCGTCATGCTTTACCAAAACTCTTTTCCCAAGCACGCTCTCCAGCTCCTTGCGGACATTCACCTTGCTCAGCTCCTCAAACTCAGAAACCATGAAAATTTCTTCATTTTTCTCCGGCCGATTGATGAAAAGTCCCGGAACCGCAAGGCTGACATCAATAATACGGTTTATGTCAAACTCCTGCATAATGTTCCGCGCATCCTGCTTCATTTTCTCCACAATCTCAAAGATATCTTCGTTTTTTTCGAAACAGTGGCGTATGTATTTTTCCTGTCTGCCATCGAAGGTAAAGACGCTGAACTGATAATCCTTACGGGTGATACCCACAGACAAAAAATAGATATCATCCAGCTTGAGGCACAGCTTCTCTCCACGGCGGCCCGCCGCCGCATCGCCATCCACCCCCACAATGTCTAATTCATAGAAATCATTGATGATGTTGGTG
>DBFBJF010000243.1:0-4625 GCA_048203265.1 Candidatus Merdiplasma sp. | reverse complement strand
GTGAAGTACACCGTAGCTTTTCAGAAGCTTCTGACGATGGCGGCTGATCCTTATGCTCTCCGCCGCCAGGCCACCTCCCCGCTCCTGATTGTGTTTCAAAAATCGACCCCAGCGCTGGATCCACCGCACCGGGAGCAGCCATCCTTTCTCCACCAACTCGGGATGCAGATCGATCATCCGCGCCTTCTCCGGAAAGGCCGTGCGAAACAGCAGCCGAAGCTTTCCCCTCCTGCCAATGCCCGCCCCAGATACAGCCGCCATCGTCATCTGTCCCGCGGTCCGCTGTTCCTGGGTATCGTTTCCGAAAATCCCGGTTCGCATCATGTCCTCCAGCAATTCTTCCGGGCATCTGGTCTGGCGCTCTTTCAGGGAAAAACCTAGCATCTGGTTTCCAATCCAAATCAGATCACCGAAAAATCCCTCCAGCCCCAGTTGGGTAAAGGCTGACTCCAGATAATTCCAGTCCATTTCCCCTTCATATGCCTCCTGATACAGCAAAATATCCATGGCCTGACGGAGACCGAAGCCGCCGCTGCAAAAATGGCGGAAGGTGTGCAGCAACAGATACAGGAAGTGGTCGGTGTGATTCATGACACGAAGCGGCACTCCATCGATCTCCATCGCACCGGTTCTCTCAAAAACCGGTTCAAACCAACGGTTCATCTCTCGCCTTTGATGGTTTTCCTTTCCCATCGGATTCAGGTGCACCTCCAGGTGCAGGGAGGGTTCTCCCCCTTCAAAGGTCACCTCCTGGAGCTGTTCAAGCTGTTCCTCGGTGGTTTCCTCCTGCTCTGCCCGGAACCCCCGCTGCTCCAGAACGCGCTTCACCGCCGGGAACTCTTCCTTTTTAATCAACAGGTCCTCATCCCCCGATGGCCGGTGATCCCGGTAACTGCCGTAGAGCTGCCGACAGCAGATCCCCTTCATGACGATGGGCCGCAGCCCCTCCCGGGCCAATCCTTCATACAATTCCAGAAAAACCCGGCTTCTCTCCATCTGGCCGAATACGGTTCCCACGGTCTCCCGCTCATACACTTCCCGTCCGGGGAAATCATCCATCTCCCCCCGCCGAACCGCCTCTTCATACACCAAAGCCATCAGATTTTGACGGCGGGCTTCATCCAGGATCCTTTGCCAGTTTACCGTCGGGCAAAGCGCCTTTGCCTGGCGGGGATGCAGGGCCGAGGCCAGCAGAATCATCAGATTCTCCCTGTCTGCCCCCAGTTTTTTCTTCTCTTCTGTATTGTTTCTGTTTTTCATCTCGTCCGCCTCCAAAACAAAAAGGATCTGCACAGTTTTCTCACCGTACAGATCCTGACACTCTTTTTTATCTGACGCTCTCCACAAACCGTAGGAAGGCTTCCTTCCCCTCCGGTGTCCGCTTGTAGACTCCGGCATGCTCCAACACCTTGGCAAATACCAGTCCAATCTCATCCTGAAGGATTTTCTCGGTATTTTCCTCCGTGAAGGAATCATATTTCTGACGCAGCTCCTCTACCCAGTCCGCATGTTTGTCAAGGGCCTCGTCTCCCCGGATATCAGCGCCGGAAATCAGCGCCGCTTTCAAACCGTCCATCTCATCCTTCAGCCGGGCGGGCAGCACCGCCAGTCCCATCACCTCAATCAGGCCGATGTTTTCCTTCTTGATGTGATGCAGCTCCGCATGGGGATGATAAACGCCTAAGGGATGCTCCGGCGTGGTGATGTTGTTTCTCAGCACCAGATCCATCTCAAAGTTTTCGCCCCGCTTTCTGGCAATGGGGGTGATGGTGTTGTGAGGCTCTCCATCCGTCTCGGCGAAGATGAAGGCCGCCTCATCGGTGTATCCTCTCCAGGCCAGCAGGATTTTATCCGCCAGCTCAATGAGCCGATCCGTATCCGGGCCGCTGATGCGGATCACGGACATGGGCCATTTCACGATTCCCGCCTTCACATCCTCAAAGCCTGGGAAGTGCAGGTCGGTCTCCACCGGAGCCTTTGCCATGGCAAACTCATAGTGGCCTCCCTGAAAGTGGTCATGGCTCAAAATGGAACCGCCCACGATGGGCAGATCCGCGTTGGATCCCACAAAATAGTGAGGGAACTGTTTCACGAAGTCAAAGAGCTTCCCGAAGGTGGCCCGCTCAATCTTCATGGGCACATGCTGGCTGTTAAATACGATGCAGTGCTCATTGTAATACACGTAGGGAGAATACTGGAAATACCAGTCGCTGCCATTGATGGTCACCGGAATAATCCTGTGATTCTGTCTGGCCGGATGATTCAGCCGTCCCGCGTAACCCTCGTTCTCCCTGCACAGCAGGCATTTGGGATAGGAGGTCTGCTTCGCCAGCTTGGCGGCGGCGATGGCTTTGGGATCCTTCTCCGGCTTGGAGAGATTGATGGTGATATCCAGATCACCGTACTCCGTCTTCGTCACCCATTTGCGGTCCTTCACAATGCGGTAGCGCCGGATGTAGTCCGTATCCTGGCTGAATTTGTAATAGTAATCCGTGGCCTTCAGCGGGCTCTCCTCATAGAGCTCCCGGAATTTTCGAATCATATTGGAGGGGCGGTCCACCAGAGTGCCCATCACCTTGGTATCAAACAGATCCCGGTAACCCACGCTGTTCTCCTCCATCAGGCCCGCTTCGTAGGCATAGTCACAGATTCCGCCTAGAATCTGCTCCAGCTCACCCACCACAGACTGATCCGCCGGGTCAAAACCTTCAATCGCTGCCTGGGCAGCCTCCTCCAGCGCGTCCAAATGCAGCAGCTCCAGCAGCCTGTTCGCTGTGTAGATGCTGTCCGCCTTCTCAATTAATCCTGTGGCCAGCCCGTACTGAACCAGTCTGGCAATGTCATTCTGTATCATATTCCTTTTCCTCCTCGATTCTGCGGCGCTTCGCCGCTGCCGCACTTTTTCTTGCCGATTTTTTCTGCCCCGGAGCTGTTTTCGCCTTCCGGGCCGCTCATGCTCACTGAGCCAGGGCTTCCCGCACCTCGGCCATGGTGGGGATGGAGGGCGTGGCCCCGGGCCTGGACACCGCGATGGAGGAGGCTTTTGCCGCCGTGCGCAGCGCCTGATCCACCGGATCTCCGGCAATCACACTGGCCATGAAGAAACCGGTAAAGGTATCTCCGGCCGCCGTGGTATCCACCGCCTTCACCTTAAAAATTCCCTGGAAGATCTTTTCCTTCCCGTCATAGTAGACTGCCCCGTCACTGCCCAGAGTCAGCACAAACCGGGCTTTGGGGAATTTGGCCGCCAGCTGCTCCAAAATCTGATCCTTGTCCGAGCATCCGGTAAACTGCCCGCCCTCGATCTCATTGAGCATAAACAGATAGACCTTGGTCAGGTCGCAGGCCGACAGCTTCTCGTCAAAGGGGGAGGGATTCAGCACGATCTTCATCCCCCGCTCGTAGGCCCGGTCGATGATGTAGTCCAGCAGATTCACCTCATTCTGAAGGATCAGGTAATCCCCCTCCGAGAAATCCGCCAGCACCTGGTCGATATATTCTTTGGTCTGCATCTGGTTGGTTCCGCCGTAGAGGATAATGCAGTTTTGTCCGTTGGCATCCACCTGTATCACCGTGTGCCCGCCCTTTACCGGCAGAGTCTTCACATAGGTGGTATCCACTCCGTTTTCTCTGCATACATCCAGCAGCATACTGCCGTCCTCGCCCACCAGACCGGCGTGATAGACGGGCACCCCTGCCCTGGCCAGAGCCACCGACTGGTTCAGCCCCTTCCCCCCGGGAAACTGTTCCAGCTTTGATGAGAGAATGGTCTCTCCTCCCTGAACGATATGATGCACCGTATACACATTGTCCACATTCAGGGATCCATAATTTAATACCTTCATCGCTTTTCTCCTTCTGAATTCTGTATGCGTAACCCCATTTTAGCACCAATGCCCCCTATGCACAAGCAATCATTTTTCTGTCACCGGATCAGGCTGCATCTTTCTTTTCCACGGTGATGGGCTGACCGTTATAATACAATTTTGAGCTGAACCCGAATTGATAGGCATTTTTAAAGGTTTTGGTTCCCTTCAGGAAGAAAGCCCAGGACAGCTCCCCTCCCTTTTTCACCAGCCGGGAATAATTTTCGTGTTCCGCATCGCAGTCACAAAAATACCATTTCCCGTTATATTTTACCACGTTCCAGCCGTGGTTCAGTCCTCCGGTGGAGGTTCCCGCAATGACATCCGCCTGAACACCAATATGCCCCAGAAGAATCTGGTACACCCTGGCAGTGCTGTAGCAATCCCATCTGCCGCTCAGCAGATCCGTGGCCCACACATAGTCCCCCGCGGAATAGTCGTAGCTGCCAGTTATCACAGCCTTTCCGGAAGCGGCCAGTTTTTTATTGTACGCAGTCATGCTGGCGATGGCCTTTTGAACTTCCGGCGTGTTCATTTTGACATCAATTTTTCCCACCTGTTTCTCAGATGAATAGTGAACGGACACCTTCGCCACATATTCATAGAGCCGTTTCATCTTTTCTTTCGTGGACATGGATTTCGTCAAAACCTTCCGGCAGATTACCTCCGCCATATAGTCAGTTCCCGGATCGGTCAGATAAATCTTCGATCCCCACTGGGTTGTGCTGGTTACACTCCCCGGAGATACGCTGTTGACGG
>DBFBJF010000242.1:0-5877 GCA_048203265.1 Candidatus Merdiplasma sp. | reverse complement strand
AGTTGTTCACGCTGACTCGGTCGGTTTCCTGATTGTCATAGCGGCGGCAGTGCTTCTGATCCAGCGGTATATGCCCAGCAGCGAGCGGATGGATGCGGCCGAGTATTTTGGCGAGCTGGGGGAAAACGAGGTGGCAGTGGTGCTGCAGGACCACATTGCTCCGGAGCGGGCACTGCTGCAGGACGGCGCCCTCTATCTGGATTATGATATGGTGAGGGAGCAGATCAATTCCAGATTTTACTGGGATGAGGGAAACGGGCAGATGCTCTTTACCACGGCACTGGAGACCTACGAGATTCCGGTGAACAGTCAGACCTATACCATTGACGGAGCGGAAAATCAGTACGATCGGGTTATTGTGCTGCAGAATGAGAATGGACTGTATCTGTCCATCGATTTCCTGCAGCTGTACACAAACCTGGATTACACTCTGGATACGGAGACCAGCCATGTGCTGGTGCGCTATCAGTGGGGCACGCAGACCACGGCCACGGTGACCCGCAGGGCCGCCGTGCGCTATCAGGGCGGGATTAAGAGTCCCATTCTGACGGAAGTGGAGCAGGGAGATACGGTCACAGTGCTGGAGGAGATGGAAAATTGGTCCCAGGTAGTGACCTCGGACGGCTATATCGGATATATACAGAACCGTCGCCTCACCGATGTGCAGGAGACGGAGGTGACCAGAGAGTTCCAGGAGCAGGAGTATACCAGCCTTACCAGGGATGAGAAGGTGACGCTGGTGTGGCATCAGATCGACAATGCGGACGCCAACACCTATTTGCATCAGGATATCGAAAATATGACCGGAGTGGATGTGATCTCACCCACCTGGTTTTCCGTGGCGGACAATGAGGGAACCATCAATTCTCTGGCCAGTGAGGACTATGTGCGGACGGCCCACGAAGCGGGCTTGGAGATCTGGGGGCTGGTGAACAATTTCAGCGCGGATGTGGACACCACAGCGCTGCTTTCCTCCACAGCCGCCAGGCGCAGGATGACGGAGTACCTGGTGAGTGAGGCGCTGCGCCTCGGCATCGAGGGGATCAATCTGGATTTTGAGTATATTATGGAGGAGGACGGCTACAGCTATGTGCAGTTTGTGCGGGAGCTGTCCATTGCCTGCCGGAAAAATAATCTGGTATTCTCAGTGGATATTCCGGTTCCCATGGATTTTAACCAGTACTTTGACCGGAAGGAGCTGGGAACAGTGACGGATTATGTGATCGTTATGGGTTATGATGAGCATTATGCCGGATCAGAGACGGCGGGAAGCGTGGCCTCCTTGAGCTTTGAGGAGAACGGCATCACAGGCACCCTGGAGGATGTGCCGGCAAATAAGATCATCAGTGGTGTACCTTTTTACACCAGAATCTGGTATACTGTAACAAACAGCGATGGCAGCACCACCGTGACCAGCGAGGCCATCGGCATGGATACGGTGGATACCACGCTGGAGACTTACGGAGTGACCCCCACATGGAACGAGGAGACGGGGCAGTATTATGCCTCCTGGACCGTGGAGGACGGGACGCTGTGCGAGATCTGGCTGGAGGAGGAGGAATCCCTGGCCTTGAAGGCGGCCCTGGTGAAGGAATACAATCTGGGAGGAATCGCCGCCTGGGTGCTGGGCTTTGAGCGTTCCACCGTGTGGGATGTGCTCTCCTCCAATATAGAATGATGTAAAAGAGACAGAGGGATAACAGATGATAGGAACAATTGTGAATACGGGGACAATTCTGGCGGGGAGCGTCATCGGGAGCCTGCTGAGAAAGGGGATCAAGGAGAAATACCAGGATGCCCTGTACCAGGCCATGGGGCTGGCTGCCACAGCTTTGGGCATCAACACGGTGGTGCAGAACATGCCGGACAGCAAATATCCGGTGCTGTTCATTCTCAGCCTGGCGCTGGGAAGCCTGGTGGGCAGCATGATCGATGTGGATGGAAAGTTTCAGAAGCTGGTGTCCAGGTATTCCAACGGCGGGCTGGGGCAGGGCCTCTCCACCGCCATTCTCCTGTTCTGCATCGGCTCCCTGTCCATCCTGGGGCCGATCCAGAGCGCGCTGAACGGGGATCACACCTATCTGTTTACGAATGCCACACTTGATTTTGTGACCTCCATGGTGCTGGCCTCTACCTATGGCATCGGAATTGCCATTGCGGCGGGGGTACTGTTCTGCTGGCAGGGAGCCATCTATCTGGGAGCGGGAGTGCTGTCCGGATTCTTAAGCCAGGACCTGCTGGTGGAGATTTCCGTGGTGGGAGGCATTCTCATCGCCAGCTCCGGCATCTCTATTTTGAAAATCAGAGACTGCAAGACCCTGAATATGCTGCCCTCCCTGCTGGTGCCGATCCTGTGGTTTGCCGTTAAGGGCCTGTTCGGACTATGACGCGGGGGACATTATGGCAGAACTGTACAGAAAATTAAGGGAATACTGCGGATCAGACTATTACCCCTTTCACATGCCCGGGCATAAGCGCCGGCTGGGAGGAATGGCGGATCCGTTGAGTTTTGATATTACGGAGATTGAAGGTTTTGACAATCTTCACCACGCGGAGGGAATTCTGCTGGAGGCTCAGAGAAGGGCGGCCAGGCTGTACGGCTCCGAGGAGACCCATTTTCTGGTAAACGGAAGCACAGCGGGAATACTCTGCGCCATGGGAGCCTGCGCTCCTTCCGGCAAGATCCTCATGGCAAGAAACAGCCATAAGGCGGCCTACCACGGACTGTATTTAAACCGGCTGGAGCCGGTCTATTTGTATCCGGCAGGATTTGGTTCCGGACATGGGAAGAGCGCATCGGAGCGGGAGCTGAACGGGCCCATACTGGCCGGGGACGTGCGGCAGGCCCTGGAGCGCTGCCCCGGAATCCGGGCAGTGTTTCTCACCTCCCCCACTTATGATGGAGTGAGCTCTGATGTGGCCGCCATTGCCGGGGAGGCTCACCGCTTTGGGATTCCTCTGATCGTGGACGCTGCCCACGGGGCTCATTTTGGCATGCATCTCATATTTCCAAACAACGCGGTGAGTCAGGGGGCGGATCTTGTGATTCACAGCCTGCATAAAACCCTTCCTTCCCCTACGCAGACGGCTCTGCTCCATGTGAATGGGCCGCTGGTGGACCGGAGAAAGCTGAGAAAGCTTTTGGGTATTTATCAGACCAGCAGCCCCAGCTATGTGCTGATGGCGGGGATGGACGAGTGTGTGGGGTTGCTGGAGAGCCGGGGAAAGGAGCTCTTTGACCGGTTCGCCGGGGAGCTTGGCTGGCTGAGGGAGCAGCTGAGGGAACTGAAAACGTTGGAACTGATCGAGAGTGATGATCCCTCCAAGGTGCTGATCGGAACGGGAGATTCAGGGCTGAATGGGCTGGAGCTTAGCCGGATTCTCAGAGAGACCTATCACCTGGAGCTGGAGATGGCGGCGGGCAGCTACGTTCTGGCCCTGACCTCGGTGGGAGATGACCGGGAAGGATTTCAGCGGCTGTCGGCGGCCCTGCGGGAAATAGATGCCGCAACGCAGGCGGCCAGGCAGCGGGAGACCGAGGATGAAGCGCCCGGAAAGGGATCTGCCGGATCGGAGAAGCGAATGGATGCGGAGCGGGACACGGCGGAGTGGGAGCGGACAAAGCTGCCGGAGGCGGTGATGACCATCGCCCGGGCGGAGGAGAGCCCCCAGGAGAGAATTCCCCTGGCGGCCAGCCAAAACCGCGTCTGCGGGGAGTACATCTACCGGTACCCTCCGGGCGTGCCTCTGATTGTGCCGGGCGAGCGCATGAGCGGGGAGCTGCTGGACCGGATCAGGAGAGAACAGCGTCTGGGATACGAACTGCAGGGGATGGAGGATTACAGCCTGGAAACCCTTTGGGTCATCCGGGAGTGAGACAGCAGGAAAGGAAAGTACCGCCGGGCGGACAGCGGGTGAAACCAAACCGCGAATGGGAAGCGGCAGGACGAACGGAGCGAAGAAATGCGAAGGGGAGAAAAACTATGGGCCATATTTTTTATATAGTAGGAAAAAGTTCTACAGGAAAGGATACCATCTACGAGGAACTTCTCGGCAGAAAGGAGCTGGGCCTGCGGCCTCTTGTGCCCTACACCACCAGGCCCATCCGGGCAAAGGAGCAGGATGGGGTAGAGTATCACTTCACAGACGAGGCGGGACTTCGGGCGCTGCAGGATGCGGGCCGGGTCATCGAGCTGCGGGAATACCATACTGTTCACGGTATTTGGAGCTATTTTACGGTGGACGATGAGAATATTGATCTGAACCGGGAGGATTATCTAGGCATCGGCGTACTGGAATCCTATCGGAAAATCCGGGAGTATTTCGGGGAGGAGCGGGTGGTTCCCCTCTACATTGAGGTGGAGGACGGAAACCGTCTGGAACGGGCCCTGAAGCGGGAGCGTAAACAGAAGAACCCCAGCTATGAGGAATTGTGCCGCCGCTTTCTGGCGGACCAGCAGGATTTCTCGGAGGAGAAGCTGCGGGAGGCGGGAATCAAACGCCGTTTTTCCAACGATGGAGACCGGAAAATCTGCATGGATGAGGTGGCTGCTTACATCCTGGAACGGAAAGGGGAAAAGTGTCAGGAAAAGTAAAAGATTGCTTGACAGAGTATCCCGGAGCAAATTATAATACTCCATATAAAAGGGAGCAGCTGCCATATGTTTGAACCGTGAAACGGGGAAGAGGCAAGACTTTTATTGCAGTGGTGGGAACTGTGATAAAAGCCTTTTTTCATGTCAACAGGCGGCTTACGATTGAAGGAGGAAAAAACATGGAATTTCTTGTGGAAGGTTTACTTGCATTGACGTGGCAGCAGGTTGTGATGTACTGCGTGGGTATCCTGCTGATCTGGCTGGCCATCAAGAAGGAGTATGAACCGTCACTGCTGCTGCCCATGGGCTTTGGCGCGATCCTGGTGAATCTGCCCCTGTCCGGCGTGCTGAATCAGACGCTTCAGGGCGGCATTGCCAGCAACGGTATCATTGAATGGCTGTTTGACGTAGGAATTGAGGCTTCGGAGGCCATGCCGATTCTGCTGTTTATCGGTATCGGGGCGATGATTGATTTCGGTCCCCTGCTGTCTCAGCCGCTGATGTTTTTATTTGGAGCAGGCGCACAGTTCGGTATTTTCGCGGCGCTTCTGCTGGCAGCGCTTCTCGGCTTCAATCTGCAGGATTCAGCGTCCATCGCCATCATCGGCGCTGCGGACGGTCCCACCTCCATCCTGGTATCTCAGATTTTGAACTCCAGATACATCGGAGCGATTGCGGTGGCAGCCTACTCCTACATGGCACTGGTGCCTATAGTGCAGCCCTTTGCGATCAAACTGGTAACCACCAAGAAGGAGCGGCGGATCCATATGGATTACAACCCGGGCTCTGTTTCCAAGCCCATGCGGATTGCTTTCCCCATCGTGGTAACCATCATTGTGGGTTTTGTGGCGCCCCAGTCTGTGGCTTTGGTAGGATTTTTGATGTTCGGAAACCTGATCCGGGAGTGCGGTGTGCTGGGAACCATGTCTGATACAGCCCAGAATACGCTGGCGAACCTGATCACACTGCTGCTGGGTATCTCCATCTCCTTCAGTATGAGAGCGGATCAGTTCGTGACGGTGGAGACCATTATGATTATGGCCATCGGTCTGTTCGCCTTTGTGATGGATTCCATCGGCGGCGTGCTTCTGGCCAAGTTTTTGAATCTGTTCCTGAAGAAAAAGATTAATCCCATGATCGGCGGAGCCGGCATCTCGGCATTCCCCATGTCCTCCCGTGTGGTACAGAAGATGGCCATGGAGGAGGATCCCACCAACGTGATTTTGATGCACGCCGCAGGCGCTAACGTATCCGGACAGATCGCGTCCGTAATCGCCGGAGG
>DBFBJF010000241.1:0-9959 GCA_048203265.1 Candidatus Merdiplasma sp. | reverse complement strand
AATTAAGTTGCATTATCTGCTTGGATGTGTTATGATACATCCAAGCAGATCTTCTAAGGCAGTTGCTGGTTCAGACGACTCTATCTTCACATCTCGGACATTGATCCGTCTGTCAGAATTTCATGCTTACCATTCATATTCAGCTTAGGGAACATATTGGAGGCGCTGCGGCGCGGCACCGAAATAGAAGGGGGGAGAACCATGGGATAAATGCGGATAAGGAGTTGAAAAAAACGGAATATTTCGCAGTGATCTGACAGGGGGGACCGGATGCAGATGACAGTTCTTCTTCACCTGGTGATGATCGGAGCGGCAGCAGACCTGCTGTCCGGAATGATACCAAACGGTTTGATTGTCGCCGGCTTGCTGTGCGGCATGGCAGGCCAGATCTGTGCTCTGGGTGCGCAGGGATGGATAAACTGGATTTTGGGAGTGGTGATACCCCTTGTGGCTTTGGCGGGGCTGTACTGGTTTCGTATGATCGGGGCCGGGGATATTAAGCTGCTCTGTGTGATTGGAGGGTTTCTGGGGCCGGGACGCTGTGTTTCCTGTATCATTTTAACGTTTCTGTTTGGCGGATTGATTTCTGCCATTCTGGTAATCAAACGGCGCAATCTATTTGCTCGTCTTTTCTATTTCAGAAGTTATATCGCACATTTTTTACAAACAAAACAGTGGAGTTCTTACCGCAGGGAGAGCGGTCGGGATGGGCAGTTTTGCTTTTCGCTCCCCGTTCTTCTGGGTTTGGTCTTTACCCTGGGAGGTGGCATATGAGATGAAGAAAAGTATTTTTGCGGTCTGTGATCTGGAGGCATCCTACACGCGAAATCTGGCGGATTATATGAATGAGCGCAGCCATACACCCTTTGAGGTTCAGGCATTTACAAATTTAAAAAGCCTGGAAGAATTCGCGGCGCAGAACCATATCGATTTGCTGCTGATCTCCACCAATGCCATGTGTGATCAGGTGAAACAGATGGATGTGGACCGAATCATGATTCTCTCAGAGGGGGAAGCAGTGCCCAGACTGGGGCAAGAGCCCTGTGTATATAAGTATCAGCCTTCGGACCAGCTGATTGCCGAAGTGATGGGATACTATGCACAGACTTGCCCCCAGCCGGCCCTGGAACCCATGGAGGAAGGAAAGACAGAGATAATCGGCGTATATTCTCCCCTGGGGCGGGTGGGGAAAACCATATTTGCCCTGACCCTGGGAGCGATTTTGGGAGAAAACCGGAAAGTTTTGTATCTGAATCTGGAGGATTACAACGGCTTTGAGACTCTGCTTGACCAGAGTTACTCTGCGGACCTTTCAGATCTGCTCTATTTTGCCAGACAGAAGGAAGGAAATCTGATTTATAAACTGAGCGGTATGATTCGTTCCATTGGAAAACTGGATTATATTCCTCCTGCTTTTTCTCCCTGCGATCTGCGGGATGTGAGATGTGAGGAGTGGCTCAGCTTTCTGCGTCAAATCGGCGCCTGGGGCGATTATGAGGTGCTGATACTGGATCTGGGGAACCAGATTGAGGATGTATTCCGGATTATGAGGCAGTGCGGCAGGGTTTATATGCCCGTTCTGGAAGATAAAATTTCCCGGGCGAAGCTGCTGCAGTTTGAGAAGAATCTCAGCGCGTTGGAGTGCGCGGATGTATTGGAGAAAATTGTGCGTCTGCATCTGCCCCTCTGGGAGGGGGAAGCGGAGCAGCGTTTGCCGGAGAGCCTGGGCGCAGGAGAACTGGCTCAGTATGTGAGGAAGCTGCTTGAAGCTGCCCCGGGGGAAGCGCAGACAGAGGATTCAGACGAAATGGAACAGGGGAAGAACCGAATGGGTGACAGAACCTGGAGACGACTGTTTTTGAACAGACAGGAGGAAATGGAAGATGACCAGTGAACGCTTTCGGGAATTTCGAACCAGGCTGATGTCGCGGCTGGAGGAGTATCAGGAGGTGGAGGACGAGGAAATCTTTGCCATTATCGATGAGCTGATAATGGAGGGAGGACAGTATGCCTACGTGCGGCTGGCAGAGCGCACGCAGATCAGGAGAGAGCTCTTTAATTCGGTGCGCCGTCTGGATATTCTTCAGGAGCTGGTGGATGATGATACGGTGACAGAGATTATGGTAAACGGCACGGAGGGAATTTTTATAGAGCGCAAGGGACGGCTGACGCGTTGGGAGAAGCGGTTCGATTCCAGGGAGAAACTGGAGGACATTGTGCAGCAGATTGTGGCCAAGTGCAACCGCGTAGCCAACGAGGCCGTGTCCATTGTGGATGCCCGCCTGGAAAATGGAGCCAGAGTGAATGTGGTGATGGCTCCGGTGGCCATTGGAGGGCCTGTGATCACGATCCGCCGTTTTCCCGATCACCCCATTTCCATGGAGCAGCTGATTGCCTGGAATACGGTCACGGAGGAGGCGGCGTTGCTTCTGCGCCGTCTGGTGCAGGCGGGCTACAACATTTTTATCAGCGGAGGAACCGGATCCGGAAAGACCACCTTCCTCAACGCACTGTCCAACTATATTCCGGGAGATGAACGGATCGTGACGATAGAGGACAATGCGGAGCTGCAAATTCAGGGGGCGAGAAATCTGGTACGGCTGGAGGCCAGAAAGGCCAATGAGGAGGGGGACAACGAGGTGACAATCCGGGATCTGATCCGGGCCAGCCTGCGGATGCGGCCGGACCGGATTATCGTGGGCGAGGTGCGGGGAGAGGAGACGATTGATATGCTGCAGTCTCTGAACACAGGGCATGACGGGTCTCTCAGCACAGGCCATGGAAACAGTCCCAGAGATATGTTGTCCAGGCTGGAGACTATGGTTTTGATGGGACTGGAGATTCCGGTGCAGGCGGTGCGGAGACAGATTGCTTCCGGCATCGACCTGATGGTTCACCTGGGCAGAATGCGGGATAAAAGCCGTAAGGTACTGGAAATTATAGAAATCACCGGTTATGACTATCGCCTGGGGGAGATTCTGACGAATACTCTGTTTGAATTTGAGGAGCAGGGAGAAGACGAGGAGGGAAGGCTGTTGGGAAGTTTGGTAAAAAAAGGAGAACTGAAAAACCGGCAAAAACTGGTGAGAGCAGGACTGGACTGAGGCGGGACTACCGCGTTTACCGCTTTTCCTGGAGGGAACGGATTCGTTTCGGATTCGCTTATCTGGGACTGGATGGGATTGTGAGCTTTCTGTTTTTCCGCTCCTGGATTGCCTGGCTGCTGCTGCTTTCCGGTCTGCCCCTGTTTCTGAGGGACAGGAGAAAGGAGCTGGCGCGCAGAAGACAGGTGGAAATGCAGGGACAGTTCCTGACAGGGATACAGCTCGTCTGCACATCCCTTCAGGCGGGCTACGCTGTGGAAAACGCCTTCGGGGAGGCTCTGCGGGAGCTGAGAAAGATCTATTCGGCGGAAGCGTTTGTTGTGGCGGAGTTTGAGTATCTGGTGGCACAGACCGGGCTGAACCGCTCCATAGAGGCTCTGTTGGCTGATCTTGGGGAGCGAAGCGGTGTGGAGGATATTCAAAATTTCGCGGAGGTATTTTACACCGCGAAGCGGACGGGAGGCGACCTGATGGCGATTATGCGGAACACGATTTCCTGTATTCAGCAGAGGCAGGAAACCCGGATGGAAATAGAGACTACTCTGGCAGGAAAAGTGATGGAGCAGAATATGATGAGCGTGATTCCTATTCTGATTTTAGGCTATGTCACGGTCACCTCCCCGGAATTTCTGGAGGTCATGTATACCGGCCTTCCCGGCAGAATTGTGATGACTGTTTGCCTGGGACTTTACCTGCTGGCGTTTCTGTGGGGGAGAAAAATTATGACGATACAAGTGTAGTATGACAGATAAGAACGGAGATGGAATATGAGAGCACCAAAGAATCCGCTTCTGAAGTTGGGAGAATACCTTACGGACAAGTGCCGGCTGGCAAGCCCGGAGGGTAAGAACCGAGGGCTGGTGGGAGATCTGGCATCGCTGTCGGGAAGAAAGAAACAGGCGGGAAGGTCGTATTACGCGAAAAAGATTGCGGACTGTATGCTGCTGACAGCGGTTATGGCGTTGGCCAGCGCCGGAGTTTATCTCACCGTGGACCGCACCGAGACGGTTGTGGAGGACAATCAGCTGGAGCGGCCGGGATATGGAATGGGGGACAGAGAAGAGGAGCTGACGGTGCAGCTGGAAGGAGAGACGCAGCCGGTACAGATGACTGTGACGGTGCAGGGACGCAAATACAGCGCCAGACAGGTGGAGGAACTGCTGGAAAAAGGCAGGGAGTCCCTGGAACAAAACCTGCGGGGGGACAATCCCTCTCTGGATCAGGTGAGAGAGAAACTGAATTTTCCAACTGCGCTGGAAGATGGGGCAGTGACGGTGGAGTGGATGACAATGCCGTATGGAATGATTGATGACAACGGCCAGATCATCGGCGAACCGGATGAACAGGGCAGCATAGTGGAAATTCAGGCAACCCTTACCTGCCAGGAACAGGAATTGATGTATGAGACGGCGGTCTGCGTGTATCCTCCGGTGCTATCAGAACAGGAGCAGCTTTGGCAGGCTGTGGAGGACGAGGTGGAGCGAGCGAACCAGGAGGGGGCAGAGCAGGAGATGCTGGAACTGCCCAGCCAGGTGGAGGGCCGAAGCATAATCTGGCTGCGCCAACCTCAGCAGCTGTTTCCGCTTTTGCTGGCGCTGACAGTAGTTCTGCCATTGTGTCTCTGGCTGCAGCGGGACCAGAAGATCCGCCAGAAAGCCAGGGAACGAAAGCTTCAGATGACACTGGACTATTCGGAGCTGATGTGGAAAATGACGATGCTGCTGGGAGCGGGCCTGACCATACGGGGAACCTTTTCGCGGATTGCGGCAGAGTACAAAAGGAGCCGTACCGGGCAGAAAAGGTATGCTTATGAGGAACTGCTGTTTACCTGCGGTGAGATGCGCAGCGGCGTACCGGAGAGCACTGCCTATGAAAATTTTGGCAGGCGGTGCGATCTGCCGCAGTATGTGAAACTGGGGTCATTGCTTTCCCAGAACCTGAAAAAGGGCTCCAAAGGACTGGCATCCATGCTGGAAAAAGAGGCATCCTCTTCCATGGAAGAGCGTCAAAATATGGCCAGAAAACTGGGAGAGCAGGCTGGGACAAAGCTGTTGTTTCCCATGGCGATGATGTTTGGAGTTGTGCTGATTGTTCTGATGGTACCGGCTTTTCTGTCTTTGTAATATGTAAAAGCCAAACTTGCGGGGAAGGAGGAAGAGTATGGAAAAACAGGGACATATCATATCTTTTCTTCAGGAACAGGATGGGGTTGGAATTGTAGAGATTATATTGATTTTGGTGGTACTCATATCATTGGTAATTATTTTCAAAAAGCAGCTGACCAGTCTGGTAAACAGCATACTCAGTAAAATTACAAGCCAGAGCAACAGCATTTAAAAGTACTGTGGCTTTTGCGCCGAAGGGATGAAACTTGAAAAAGGAGGTACGGATGGGCAGGGTAAAAGGGACGATTACGGTGTTTTTAAGTCTGATCAGCGTTTTGTTTTTATCGCTCATCTGTACTGCGGTGGAGTCTGCCAGGATTCAGGGGGCCAGAGCCCAGGCGGCAAATGTGGTGGATATGGGAAATTATTCTGTATTCGGGGAGTTTGAACAGCGGCTTTTGGAGGACTATGAGATTTTTGCGGTGGATGGTGCCTATGGAACTGGGGACTTTTCCATAGAGCGGGTAAACGGCAGACTTCGGACTTTTATGGAAAAAAACAGTCCGGCACAGAGCGGCGGCCTGGCAGGCCTGTGCTTTGATCCCTGGCAGCTGGGGCTTGAGGAGAGTGAAATTTCAGAGTATGCGCTTCTGACAGATCAGGGCGGGGAGGCTTTTTACCAGCAGGCCGTATCCTTTATGAAGGAGACTGCGGTGACGGGCACGATAGGGAAACTGTTTCAGTACCATCACGATGCCCAGTCTGCCCAGAGCAATCAGGAGGATTACCAGCGGGGAAAGAATAATTCGGATGCCCAGATGGAGGACTTGGAGCGGCAGGAAGCGGCCAGAATAAAGGAACTGGAAGAACAGGCGGCAGCGGGGGAGAATGCAGGCGGAGATCTGGTGATAGTGGGAGAGTCTACGGGAGAAGTTGTACAGGAAAATCCCCTCACTGCCCTGGAAAAACTGAAGAGAAAAAGCATTTTGGATGTGGTCTGCAGCAAATATGGGGTCTCTGAGCGGACGGTATCGAAAAGTGAAGTCGCTTCAAAGAGGAAGCTGCAGACCGGAAATATGGAACTTTCCGGGGAACATGGGGGTCTCACTTCGGACCTGCTGTTTCGGGAGTATCTGCTGGATCACTTTGAAAACTATCAGGACAGGAATGAGAGCGGAAAGCTGAACTACCAGATAGAGTACGTGATCGGGGGGAAAAGATCGGACAGGGAAAATCTGAAAACGGTGGTGCGGAAGCTATTGCTGCTGCGGGAGGGATGCAACTATGTATACTGTGTAAGAAACAGCGATATGAGTGCCCAGGCAGGAGCCCTGGCAGCGCTGCTGATCGGGTGGCTGGGGATACCGCCGCTGGTGACCGTGATGAAGCATGCGCTATTGCTGGCCTGGGCATACGGGGAGAGTATGCTGGATGTCAAGACCTTGATGGATGGCGGCCACGTGCCCCTGGTGAAAACCGGGGCCACCTGGCGGCTGACGCTGGATCAATTGGCAAATCTGGAAACACTTCTGAGCGAGGACGGGGGAAACCGTCAGGAAGGGGCGGATTATCAGGATCATCTGAGAATTCTGCTCAATCTCCAATCAGTGTCCACGCAGAAAAAGCGGGCTCTGGATCTGGTGGAAATGAACCTGTCCGTTCTTCCGGGATTGTCCAATTTTCAGGCGGATGATTGTGTGGTGGGAATCCGAAACCAGGTTACCTGGCGGATCCGTCCGGTTTTTCTCCGGGTGTCAGCGGCGTTTCTCGGCGTATCATCTCCCGGGCAGACGGTGACAGTAAACAGCGGATTTGCATATGAGTAAAGCGGGGTGAAAAAGAATGCTCTTTGGATGCCAAATTCATTTCTCAGTATCATGTCAAAATGCAATTCGAAAAGATTTCATTGCGGCTTTTCAAAGAAAGGAAACTCTCTCTCCCAAAACGAATAAACCGATTCCCGGCAGAAGAAGAGCATTCTTTTTTGCTCCGCTTAAAGCAAGTCTTACGGTGGAGGCATCTGTGGTTTTGCCAATCTTCGTACTTTGCATGGCAGTGTGCATGCAGTTTATCCTGGCGATGGAGACTGCGGGAAGGTTTGGAAGCGCATTGTGCGAAACAGCGGAAGAGATGGCGGTAAACGCTTATGTCTCAGGAGAGGAAGAAAACCCGTCGGTGGTGGTATCAGGACTGTCGGCGGTGTACGCCCAAAGTAAGGTGACCGGAAAGGCGGGAGAGACAAAGACAGTAAAAAACGTCAACTTTCTGCTTTCTTCTTTCTTAAAAGAGGAACAGATGATTGATCTGGTGATGACGTATCAGATCAGGGCGTTGGTAGGCGGAGTAGAAATTCCGGGTGTCTTTTTTCTGCAAAGAGGCAGTGTGCGGGCCTGGACAGGGCGCACAGGGTCAGATGGAACCGCTTCGGGAGCAGACCAGAGCGGCCAGGGAATTAAAGTATATGTGACGGAATTGGGAACGGTGTATCACAGAGATCTGCAGTGTTCTCACATTAAACTGTCTATCCGGCCGGTTTCTAAGAGTCAGGTGGACAGCCTGCGGAATACTTACGGAGAAAAATACTATGCCTGTGAACTCTGCGGGGCTAATGCCGGGAGCAGCGTATACATCACCAATGATGGAAACAAATACCATTCCACACTGGAATGCAGCGGACTGAAACGGACCGTGCGGGAGGTGGACCTGGATGAGGTATCTCACATGAAGGCCTGCTCAAAGTGCGGTTGATGGGAGGATGAGAAGAAGTGGGAGATTCTGTGCCGTATTACGATATTCTGACAGTGGGACTGCTGGGGATTTACGCATTGACTGATTTGTGGAAAGGCTGGATTTGGTGGCCCCTCTCCCTGATTTTCATGGGAGGCACCCTGGGTCTGCACCTTGTGCTGGGGGATGCGGCCTGGATCAGTTTGGCAGCGGGAGTGATGCTGGGCCTGCTTCTGCTGGCGGCAGCCAGGGCCACCGGGGAAGCCATAGGATACGGTGACGGATTGGCCGTGGCGGCCTGCGGCGCTGCCCTGGGATTTTTTCGGACATTTGCGCTTTTCGGACTGGCCATCTGCTTTTCTGCGGTTTGGTCGGTGGCGTTGGTGGTTTTCCGGAAATTTGGAAAGAAGGACAGCTTTCCTTTTATGCCGTTTTTGCTGGCGGCCCAGGTTTGCATCATGTTTGGCGCCGGATAAGGGGATGGAGTGCGGCAGAAAAGAAAACAGAGATGGCAGAGAAAAGGAAGGAGGAGAAGCGGTTGGGCAGAGCGAGGGGAAGCTTTACTGTGGAGGCGGCACTGCTGATGACGATTTTGCTTCCGGTTCTGGTAGCATTAATTTACGGAGGGTTTTACCTGCATGACTGCGCAGTGATGCAGGGGGCAGCCTGTGAGCTGGCGGCTGCGGGAAGTACCTTGGCACAGGAAGCGAACCGGCAGCAGCTATTGGAAGAAAAAAGGACAAAACTGCTGCAGAGGCGCCTCTTGGGAACCAGGCAGGGGGAAATGTCCCTGTCTGTCTCGGATACGGAGATTAAAGTAACCTGCCGGGGAAATTTTTATATTCCGGGATTGATCAGCCATCTGCTGAATAAGGACCTGGTGTCGATTGAAAAGTCCTGGACCAGAAAACTGTATCACCCCACGGAAACGATACGGAAAATCAGGGGTCTTCAGAAGCTGGTGGAGGCGGCAAAGGGGTGAGACGGTGGAAGTCAGCTATCAAAGAGATTTGAACCATAATTATATGGTGATTCCGAACGCCTGCGTATCTGGTGACGAGTATACCGTGCGGATGCTGGAGCAGAACCGGATTGCCGGATTGCTGCCCCTCCGGACGCGGAAGATGGATGGAAAAACTTTTCTTTATTATGAGATTGCCTCAAAACAGCCGCTGACCCATTTATATGAAACCCACACCATGGGAAAGAAGGAGATCGAGGGGCTGCTGTACGGTATCCGGGAGGTTCTGGAGCGGATGCGGCAGTATCTTCTGGACGGAGCGGAACTGTTATTTTGCCCGGAGTATGTATTTATGGATCTGGATACGGGCAGTGTTTGGCTTTGCTATATGCCAGGCAGCGCAAAGATGGAGGAGAGCGGACAGTCGGGATTTCGGGAACTGTCTGAGTTTTTGCTGAAGCGGCTGGATCACGGTGACCGGGGAGCGGTAGACTTGGGATACGAGCTGTTTGAGCGGGTTTCCAGGGATAATTTCAGTCTGCAGGATGTGCTGCGGGCGGTATCTTCCCAGAGGGACAGAACTGGGAAAGCGGATGAAAAAATAGTCGGAGAAGAGATACACGCAAAATGCCCGAGAGTAGGCAGTCGGGAGAGTGACGGCCCGAGAGTGGGCAGCCGGGAGAGCAATGGCCTGAAAGCGGATAGCTGGGAAAGTGATGGCCTGAGAGCGGGAATCCCGGGAAGCGATGGCCGGGAGCAGGATAGCATGAGAACAGGAAAACGGGAAGGGGAAAGGTGGGAACAGGATGGCCGGCTAAGCGGCCGGCAGGCCTCCCAAGGGATGCAGGGGCGCAAGAAAGAGAAGAATCAGGGAAAGAGGCAAACCGGAGCGCAGAATCAGAAGAAAGGGAAAAAACGTCTGCGAAATATCATTCTGTGCGCGGCAGCAGTGATTTTGATTATGCTGGCATTTGGCGCAGTGGTTTATTTTGCCGGGTTGGATCTGACTCAGACCGGAGGATTGGCGTTTTTGTGCCTGGCTGTGGTGTGGGGAGTTTATTC
>DBFBJF010000240.1:0-5361 GCA_048203265.1 Candidatus Merdiplasma sp. | reverse complement strand
GCGCACTCCATCCCTTCATTCTGGCCGTTGGAGATCTCATGATTTGAATAGCGCGCGGACTCCATCCCGCTGTCAGCAAAAATATACTGATCCTGGTACTGCCATCCAAAGGGCTCACTTTGCTCCCATCCGTCTGAAGTTCCGGCTGTATACAGACTCTTCAGCGCTTCCATATCGATGGGCTTTGCCTCCAAAGTCCCGGTGTACACCTCCCGGGTCATCTGCGTGATTTCCGCATCCATGGGCAGGCTGCCGCTCTCACACACCAGATCTCCTGTAACATGGCTTCCCTCTACCCTCACTTCCTGATACGCTCCAGGGGATGAAATTTTCTCCGTCTCCTCCTCCTTTGCAGTCTGGCTCTCTGTCTCTTCCCCGGTCTCCGTCTCCGCCGGGACTCCAATCATGAATTCCTGGGAAAGACTATCCGTGGAGATATACTGTTCCATCACATCCCTGGCTTCCTGAGTTACCGGAACCTGGACCGTGATACGCTGAGGCGTATATCCGCTCAGGGCATCCTCCTTGGACATCACATAGCAGGTGGTGCCCGGAAAATAATCGCTCTCAAAAGCCCCTGTTCCGTAGATCTTCTCATAGGCCTCAAGATCCTTCCAGGCATAGAAGATCCTTCCCTCGTACTTAGGATAAGCAATGGCAGTCATCTCCACCTGAACCGTATCCGACTCCAGGATATCGCTGCCCACACTTTTGTCAAACAATTCAATAATCCCCAGGTACAGAGAATCCTCCTCCAGCTTCCGAAGATCCGTGATCCCGTCATGTCCGTTGATGCTGCCGTGATCCCTCAGGTACAGATCATATGCCTCCGACTCTTCGGATCCTCTGGCGATAAAATAAAGGGAGCTGCCGTCAAAGTATGCCTCCCTCACTTCAAGAAGGGGCTCCTGCCAGTCCATCTCCTTCACAGGCCCGGTGGGATAAACCACATTCTCCAGCTCTGTCATCTCCTGCTGGGGTTCCGTCACCAGCACCGTTCTGGCATCCTCCTCTGAGAATCCCCGCTCCACCATATAGGGCTTCAGCCACAGGTTCCCGGCAGCCAAAGCTCCGCAGCCCAAGGCCAGTGTCGCCGCCACAGGAAGAAGCACTCTTCTCCATCCCTTCTTTCTTCTTTTGGGGTGTTTTTTGCTCTCTGACTGAAACCGCGCTCCCCGGCACTGCTCTGACACCGCCCGCTCCACCATCTGTCTGAAATGATCCGGTGTCCCGGGGCAGGCGCTTCGCGCCCTTTGAATCTCCTCCCGGCTGGCTCTCTTCTCTTCCGTCTGTTTTTTTCCTCTATGAAACTGATATTGATCCGCCATTCCTCAATCCTCCTTTAACATCTGTCTCAGGTAACTGCGCCCGCGAAACAGCCAGCTTTTTACCGTCCCTTCCGTGCTCTCCAGCAAATCCGCGATCTCCCGCACCGAATAGCCCTCCAGGTAATAGAGCACAATGGGAACCCGGTATTTTTCTTCCAGCTTTCCCAGGGCATCATACAGATCGGTGTGGGGAGAGGACAGTTCCATCATCTCTGTTGTCTCCGCTTCCCGGGAATAGACCCGGTAACCGTTCTGAGCGTAAACTGTGCGGTACTCCACGGCCTCTCCCGCCAAATCAGCCCGGTATTTCTGTTCCCGAAGTATCCGGCAGCACTCATGAATCAAAATGCGTATCAGCCACGTCTTGGCAAACCGGTCATCCCGCAGGGTATCCAGCTTGGCAAAGCCGATGCCGATGGCCTCCCACACCGCGTCCTCACAATCACTGTCATTTTTTAAAATTCCTTTGGATACCCGGTACAGGCTGTCCGTGGAATCAAGAACAAGCTGACCAAACTGTTCGTTTGTCATCCTCGTCATCACCTCTTTCTTTCTCTTTGAAGTACTTCTGATTATTAGAGCGCAGCATCCCTCCCGCGGTTGCACGCGTGGGGCTTTTTTTATAGAAATGCAGTTTCCTGTGAAAATAAAAAGAGGCTCCTCTCTTTCAGGAACCTCTTTTCATTCCACCATCTTTCACTGTCGGTCACGGATCTCACTGATATACGTCTCCAGCTCTTCCAGCGTCTTGGGAACAGGAAGCGCCGCACTTAAAATTTGTTTCCTGCACAGACTGTCAAACAGTTCCATGACAGCGGGCTGTTCCAGATTCGTCTCCCGGAGAATCTCCCGGTCAGCAAAAACCTGAACCGGCGTCCCCTCCGCCAAAATCCGTCCCTCCTTAAAGAGAAACACCTGATCCGCCCATTGAAGAGCAAAGTTCACATCATGGGTGGACATCATAACCGTGATCCCCTGGTCGGTAAGCCGGTCAATAATCTGATTTACAAGAACCGTATGCCTGGGATCCAGAGCGGCAGCCGGTTCATCGAAAATAATAATATCCGGATGCATCACCAGAATATCCGCAATGGATACCTGCTTTTTCTGTCCTCCGCTGAGGGCATGGGTGGGCTTATGGCGAAAGGGCGTGATCTCCAGATCCCGGATTACCTGCTCCACTTCCCTGGCAGCCTCCTCCTCGGATGCGCCCAGGTTCAAAATGCCAAAGGAAATCTCCTGATAAACACTGGCAGAAAAAAGCTGGTTGTCCGGATCCTGAAACACAATCCCCACTCTCTGACGCAGCCTCAAAAGCCCTTTCCTGGAATAATCATAGGGCACTCCGTCCAGATATAATTGGCCTGAGGAAGGCTTGTTGATTCCATTACAGCACAGGAAAAAGGTGGATTTTCCGGAACCGTTGGCCCCCATGAAAGCCACCTTTTTCCCCCTCTCAATTTCCAGGGACAGGCCGTTCAGCGAATGGCTGGTCTCCCCCTCGTAGGCAAAATATAGATTTTCTGCTTTCAGTATAATATCTCTCATCCTATGTACTCCATAATAACTAAGCTGTAGAGAAAAACTTCTGCCAGCACGATAAAAACAATTTCCTTTTTCCTGGGCGGGAAGGTCTCATCCAGTACCCGGATCGTCCCGTCATAACAGCGGGATTCCATGGCATCATACAGTGCCCCCGATTTTTTCATAGCACGGACAAACAGGGCGGATGCCAGAGCGCCGAAGGATTTCAGGGAAGTTTTATAGTCCCGGTTTCCCAGCCTGGAGTGCTGGGCCGTGGTGATGGCGGAGGCGATCTCAAACAGCACAAAAATGTAACGATAAATCAGCAGCATCAGTTCCGCTATCAGTCTGGGACAGTGAAGGCGGCGCAGCACATTCAAGATATCCGGCATGGGCGTATTGAAGGAAAGAAAATACAGGCAGGATACGCTGGCCAGCGCCGTCAAGATCAGCCGGACCGCATAAAGCAGCGAAGACCAACTGCCGGTGAGATAAATACTTCCCAGGGGAATCGCAAACAGATCCAGAGGTGCTGACGACACATTGACCACAATGGCCAGTGTACTGACCAGAAGAAACACCAGCGGAACAGTCAGATAGCGAAGATAGTGAGAAACAGGGATCCCTCCCTTCCAGACGGTCAGAATCCCTGTCATAATCAATACCAGGCAGGATACCAGCAGAGAACGGCTGATCACACAGGCTGCCAGAGTAAAAACTGCAAAAGCGAATTTTTCCCCCGCATTGACAAATCTCAATTTTGATTGATAGCACAGCCTGTCTATGGTGATCATCTTATCCTTCCCTACTCTCCTTTTCCTTGTTTTTTCCGCTCCACAAATCTTCCCATAAAGAAGGCCAGAATTCCCACGCCGATACCGGTCTGGATACAGAACAGCAGGCTTTCCACCTCTCCGGGCAGCTCTCCTCCGATGATTTCCTCCAGAACAGGGGCAGCCCAGGCCTCGTATCCGGAGTCCACTTCCTCCACAACGCTGCTGCCGGCATCGTCAGAACCCCCAAACTCCGCATTTTTCAGCAGGAACAGAGGGATAAAAGCAATCAGAATAATAGCCACGATCAGGGCGATCACCGTTCCTTTTTTCATATCAATGCTCCTCCTTTAAAAAGCCTGCGGCCCGCAGTTCCGGTCTGGCGTAGGTCTCCAGCGCCGCCATAATCAGTACAGTCAGAATTCCCTCGATCACAGCCAGAGGAATCTGAGTGGGGGCAAACACAGCCAAAAATTTCCCGAAAGCGCCTGCCAGGGTCGTGTCCGCATGGTGGGCAATGGCCAGCTGAAAGGCGGTGACACAGTAGGTGAACAGATCCCCCAGCGCCGCAGCCAGAAATACGCCCAGGCGCTTGTTCACTCCGCCCTTCTGGCAGAGCTTATAGATGCCGTAGGATACAAACGGACCTGCAATCGCCATGGAAAAGGTATTGGCGCCCAGGGTAGTCAGACCGCCATGAGCCAGCAAAATCGCCTGAAATACCAGAACAATCAGGCCCAGAATGCTGACTGCGGAGGGGCCAAACAAAATGGCTCCCAGCCCGGTTCCCGTCATGTGGGAACAGCTGCCGGTGACTGATGGAATTTTCAGGGATGAAATCACAAAAACAAAGGCTCCCGCCATGGCAAGAAGGGGCAGAACTTTGCGGTTATTGCTCAGCGCTTTCTGGATGGACCGAATGCCCGCAAAAAGGAAAGGCAGGCAGATCACTCCCCAGGCGATACAGAACCCACCGGGAAGGTATCCCTCCATAATGTGCATGGCGCTTGCGGTCTGGGTCACCCCGAAGGTGAGAATCAGAACTGCGGACGCCAGAATAAACAGCTTACGTTTTTTTGTCATTGCGCTTCTCCTCTCGTGAAATCTTTTTGTATCCATAGAAATGCAGTTGTCTCTGGACAGTTACTATTCACAGCCACCCCGCCCCCATGGGCATAAAAAAACTGCCTTGTCACGGCAGAATGCAAAAACAAGCCCTCTCCGGGGCATACGTCTCTACACTTGATCATCCTCCGTAACCATGTGTAACTTTCCGTACCAGGCAGGTCTTCTGACTCGGGCGTCATCACCGCGCTTTATCTTCCCGGTTTCCCAGTGATCTGTCAAAGCGCGATTCTTCCCATACAGCGGCGGGACCGTGAACTTCTTTCTTCCCTATTAATCCTTGCGGAACCTTGTACGCTACTAACCATTTAATGATATTTTTTATCCTTTGTCAAGACTAACTTAATTTCAGCTGTTCTAATTTCTCATCTCACAAATTATTCCGATGTCCGCAATCGTTCCACAACAGTACCCTTGTTGAAAAAGCGCAGGACAATGACCGGGAATTTTCTATGTCGCTATCGCTCGTTTTCTCTTAACCGCTCCGTTATTGTTTCTTTGCTAAGAGAGCGATACATTCTCTCCGGTGTTATAAAGCAGATTATCATTATCACCAGAATAATGCTGGCCGCCGGAATAAACGGATAGGTAAATACCGCAAAGCTCACTTG
>DBFBJF010000239.1:0-5358 GCA_048203265.1 Candidatus Merdiplasma sp. | reverse complement strand
AATCCGATGAGCCGGACAGACTAAACAGAAAAGACAGTTTCTGTGACAGAACGAAAAAAAGGAGGAACCTTCCAGTGGACAAGGGGAAAAAGCTTCGGACCGTTATCCTGACCCTGATTTTCCTGTTCTGCCTTGCGGCGCCGGCCCAGGCGGCCTTTTCCAAGAAAGCGCCGGCTTCCCTGAAGGCGAAGAAGCAGGAGACCAGCGTCACCATTACCTGGACGGGCAGAAAGAGCCTCACCGGCTATCAGGTTTATAAGACCAATGCCTCCGGCGGGAACAAGACGAAGGTGAAGACGGTGAAGACCACCAGTGTCACCATCAAGAACCTGAAACCGGGGAAAACCTACTATTACCGGGTGCGGGGATACTTAAAAAAGAACGGCAAGACGAAATACACCAAGTTCAGCAAGGTGCTGAAGGTGAAGATGCCGGCAAAGAAAGATCAGGAGACCACCACAGCTAAATCCACGTTAAAACAGCTGCTGCTGACAGGGCTTCAGCCCGTGGGTTCCACCATGTATGTGTGGGGCGGAGGATGGAACAAGGCGGATACGGGGGCCGGGACGGCGGCCAGAACCATCGGGGTCAGCCCCAAGTGGAAGCAGTTTTTCAACAAGCAGGACTCCAGCTACGATTACCGGACCACCCGGTATCAGATTGCCAACGGGCTGGACTGCTCCGGGTACATTGGATGGTGCATCTACAACATTCTGAACACGGAGAACGGAAAGGCGGGCTACGTGATGCCTGCCCAGAATATGGCCAGCAATTTTGCCTCCCGGGGGTGGGGGACCTACCGCTCCCGCAGCGGAGTGACCAACTACCGGGCCGGGGATATTATGAGTTCTTCAGGCCATGTGTGGATGGTGGTGGGCCAGTGCAGCGATGGAAGCGTGGTGCTGCTGCACTCCAGTCCGCCCGGCGTGCAGCTGGCGGGGACTCCCTCCAGTTCCGGAAAGACCAACAGCCGGGCGGTGAAGTTGGCGACAACCTATATGAAGAAATATTTTCCAAAGTGGTACAAAAAATATCCCAACTGCGCGGTAAACGGCCAGTATCTGACCCAGTACGCCCAGATGAGATGGGATATTTCGGGGGATAAGATTATGACGGATCCGGACAATTACCGGAAGATGAACGCCAGTCAGATTCTGAAGGATCTGTTTGCCTCCCGATCATAGAAAAGACAGAAGGGTAAATCACGTTATGAAGACAAGATGGCTCACCACCAGATACTCGGTGATTCAGATTGCTTACTGGGGAGCCTACTGCGCGCTGAGCGGGTACGCCTCCGTATTCTTGACCGGAAAGGGGTTTTCTGCCGGACAGACGGGAACTCTGATGGCGCTGGGAAATGTGATGGCAGCGCTTTTACAGCCAGTGGCGGCGTCTGTGGCGGACCGCGGGAAGCGGTTGTCTCTAAAGAGCCTGATGCTCTCCGTGGGAGGCATCGGCGCGGCGGCTCTGCTGGCCCTGTGCGTGACGGGAAGGCAGTTCTGGCCGGTCTGTCTGGCCTTTGCCGTGGCCATGGTATCCATTCAGGTGCTCCAGCCCCTGATCAACGCGGTGGGCATGTACTATATGAATCAGGGAGAGTCCCTGAATTTCGGTCTGGCCAGAGGGTTGGGTTCCGTCGGATACGCGGGGGTTTCCTATCTGATGGGGATCCTGGCCCAGCGTTTGGGGGAGAACATCATTCCCCTGCTGGCCTTTTTGCTGTGCATCCCCTTCCTGCTTCTGACCGGTAGCTTCCGGATCAGCAGAGCCGGAGAGGGGGACAAAGGAAGGCAGAAGGAGCGGCCCGGTGAGGAGCACAGAGAAAACCTGTTTCAGTTTCTGCGGGGATATGGAAGTTTCGCGGTACTGCTTCTGGGAATCGCCTGTATGTTTACCTTCCATTTTATGACCAACACCTATATGTATCAGATGATTCAGGCGGTGGGCGGAAACAGCCAGGATATGGGCACTGCGGTTTCCCTGGCGGCGCTGACGGAGATCCCGGTAATGGCCTTCTTTGCCTGGCTGGTGAAGCGGATCCGGGTGGAGCGTCTGCTTCGGACCGCCGCCGTGCTGTGGGTAGTGAGGGCCATCCTGTTTTGCCTCTGCACCAACGTGACCGGTATCTATCTGGTACAGCTGATGCAGATGGTGACCTACGGACTGTATATTCCGGCCTCTGTCTATTACGCCAACCAGGTGATGGAGGAGGGACGCAAGGTACAGGGCCAGGCACTGGTGACCATGGCCTTTACCGTGGGCTCGGTGTTTGGAAATTTTCTGGGAGGAGTGATCATCGATCAGTCCAGTGTACATACTATGCTGATGGCCGGGACGGCCTTCACTGCGGCGGGAGCGGTCTGCTTCTTCCGGGGGACTGCCGGAAAAAATCTCCGCGAAAAGTGTTGACGAACCCGAACCGCTGTGCTATTATAACTAAGTATGCCGCACAGAGAGGTTGAAGTGTCAGATTGCCTGACCACCATATCTGGCGAGTAATGTTCATAGGAGGTGCCATATGTACGCAATTATTGCAACAGGTGGTAAACAGTACAAAGTAGCCGAAGGCGATATCGTGAACGTGGAAAAGCTCGGCGTGGAAGCTGGAGAGACTGTGACGTTTGATCAGGTTCTGGCAGTGAGCAACGATGGTCTGAAGGTTGGAGCTGATGTTGCAGGCGCAACGGTTACAGCTACGGTTGTGAAGAATGACAAGGCGAAGAAAGTCATTGTTTACAAGTACAAGAGAAAAACCGGATACCACAAGAAGAACGGTCACAGACAGCAGTACACGCAGGTTAAGATTGAAAAGATCAACGGTTAATTGTCCATGATTTCCGTTACTGTGTTTCAAAAGGACGGGCAGTTCACCGGTTTTCTGTGCCAGGGGCATGCCGGGTACGCCGAGGAGGGATATGACATTGTCTGTTCCGCTGTTTCGGCCCTCACGCTTAACACCGTCAATTCTCTGGAAGCATTTACAGAGGATGGAATGAAGGTGGAGCAGAAGGAGGATGGCGGCTACCTGAAACTGGAGCTGACCGGGGAGATTTCGGGAGAGGCGGATCTTTTGATGCGCAGCCTGATCCTGGGACTGCAGACCATTGAAGAAAGCTGCGGCAGCCGGTTTTTGACCGTGGAGATTGAGCCGTGGCAGGAAAGTATGGGTGATTGAAAATGACTGGATATACAAGGAGGTGTAGGACATGTTGAATATGAACCTTCAGTTTTTCGCTCACAAAAAGGGAGTTGGTTCCACCAAGAACGGACGTGACTCTGAGTCAAAGAGACTGGGCGCGAAGAGAGCAGACGGACAGTTTGTGAAAGCTGGCAACATTCTTTACAGACAGCGCGGCACAAAGATCCATCCGGGCGTAAACGTAGGCCGTGGTGGTGATGATACCTTATTTGCGCTGGTTGACGGCGTTGTAAGATTTGAGAGAAAAGGAAGAGATAAGAAACAGGTTTCTATCGTTCCGGTTGCAGCAGAATAAGTAACAGAAGGCTTCAAATCGTTCCTGGTTTGGAGCCTCTTTTGTTATCAGGCAGGAAGACTCCCGGGGAAGGATCCCCGGTGAGTCTGAGAGAGGTAAAATATGTTTGCAGACAGAGCTAGAATTATCATTCGTTCCGGAAAGGGCGGGGACGGCCATGTGAGTTTCCGCCGGGAGAAATATGTGCCCGACGGCGGTCCCGACGGCGGCGACGGCGGTCGGGGCGGCGATGTGATCTTTGAAGTGGATGAGGGTTTGAACACGCTGATCGACTATCGTCACCGGAGAAAGTTTGCCGCCACAAACGGGGAGAACGGCGGAAAGCGCCGCTGCCACGGGGCGGATGGAAAAGACATTGTGCTGAAGGTGCCGGAGGGCACGGTGATCAAGGAGGCGGAAAGCGGCCAGGTGATCGCGGATATGTCCGGGGAGAACCGGCGGCAGGTGGTCTTAAAGGGCGGCCGGGGCGGCAATGGAAATATGCACTACGCCACCTCCACCATGCAGGCACCCAAGTACGCCCAGCCGGGGCAGGAGGCCAGGGAGCTGGAGGTGCTCCTGGAGCTGAAGGTGATTGCGGATGTGGGGCTGGTGGGATACCCCAATGTGGGAAAATCTACCCTGCTCTCCAGAGTCACCAACGCCACTCCCAAGATCGCCAACTACCATTTCACCACCCTGTCCCCCAATCTGGGCGTAGTGGACCTGGATGACGGGCGGGGCTTCGTGATCGCGGATATTCCAGGGCTGATTGAGGGGGCTTCCCAGGGCGTGGGACTGGGCCATGAGTTTCTGCGCCACATTGAGCGGACCAAGGTGATGATCCACCTGGTGGACGCGGCTTCCACAGAGGGAAGGGACCCGGTGGAGGATGTATATAAAATTAATGCGGAGCTGGCCGCTTACAACGCGGATCTGGAGAAGCGCCCCCAGGTGATTGCCGCCAACAAGATAGACGCCATCTACCGGGAGGAGGGGGAGGCCGATCCTATTCAGAGACTTCGGGAGGAGTTTGAGCCCAAGGGCGTAAAGGTGTTCCCCATTTCCGCAGTCAGTGGAGAGGGGCTGTCCGACCTGCTCTACTATGTGCAGGGACTGCTGGATGAGCTGCCCCAGGGCACGGTGGTCTATGAGCCGGAATACTTCCCGGAGGAGCATATGGCGGATAACAACCTTCCCTATACGGTGGAGGTTTCCGAGGAGGACGAGCACACCTTTATCGTGGAGGGGCCCAAGATCGAGAAGATGCTGGGTTACACGAACCTGGATTCCGAGAAGGGCTTCCAGTTTTTCCAAAATTTCCTGAAAGATACGGGAATCCTGAAGGAGTTGGAAGAGAAGGGAATTCAGGACGGCGATACGGTGAGAATGTACGGCCTGCAGTTTGACTACTATAAATAAAAGTCCAAAAATAAAGTCCAATCCCCCGCGCCAGGCCGCAGCGCGTCAAGATGGTATGGCAAACCGCGGACAGCAGCATACTATAGTATACTGAGAGAGTGCGGGAAGTCCAGTACGGACTTGCGAGGTTTACAGGAGGAAAAACTATGTCAATGACGGTTATGCGAGGCATCCTCATTCCATTTCTGGGTACTTCCCTGGGAGCTGCGTGTGTGTTTTTTATGAAAAAATCCATGAGTCCGCTGGTTCAAAAAATTTTGACGGGATTCGCGGCAGGAGTGATGGTGGCGGCCTCCATCTGGAGCCTGCTGATCCCCGCCATGGACCAATCGGAGCATATGGGAAAGTGGGCCTTTATCCCGGCTGCGGTGGGATTCTGGCTGGGCATTCTGTTTCTGCTGCTGCTGGATCATCTGATTCCCCACCTTCACCGGAACAGTGAGAAGGCGGAGGGGCCCAAGAC
>DBFBJF010000238.1:0-2893 GCA_048203265.1 Candidatus Merdiplasma sp. | reverse complement strand
ATACTCAAGATTGAATTTAAAATTTTTCATATGTCTATTTCATTGCATAAAGGAGTGCATACCACGGTGGTGGTTTGCGCTCTTTTTTCTTTTAGGAGGATTCATGAAGATCAAACGCATTCAGACAGGCAAAATATCTATACCCCTGAAGGTTCCCTTTAAGACGGCGCTCCGCACGGTGGAAGCTGTGGAGGACCTGATCGTACATATTGAAACAGATACCGGGGAGGAGGGATTCGGGGAGGCGCCCCCCACCGCGGTGATCACCGGTGACACCCTGGAATCCATGGAGGGCGTCATCAAAACCCTCATCGCTCCCGCTCTCACCGGCATGGAACTGGACTGTCTGGATCCGGTCATGGCCCGCCTTCAGTCCTGCGTCAAAGGAAACACCTCGGCAAAAGCGGCTGTGGATATGGCCCTTTACGATTTATACGCCAAAAATCTGGGGCAGCCTCTCTTCAAACTGCTGGGAGGAACCCGGACAGAACTGACCACGGATCTGACCATCAGCGTCAACCCTGTCCCCCAGATGGTGGAGGACAGTCTCCGGGCAGTGCGGGAAGGCTTCTCCATTCTGAAGATCAAGGTGGGTAAGGGCGGCCTGGGGGATATTGACCGGATCCGGGAGATCCGAAGCGCCGTAGGCCCCTCCGTCACGCTGCGGGTAGACGCCAACCAGGGCTGGAATGCCAAAGACTCCGTAAAGCTGATTCAGAAGATGGAGGATCTGGATCTGAACATTGATCTGGTGGAGCAGCCCGTTCCCGCCCATGACCTGGAGGGTATGAAGTTTATCACCAGCCGGGTAAACACGCGGATCCTGGCGGACGAATCGGTCTTCTCCCCGGAAGACGCCCTTCGCATCATGGCGGGGCACGCGGCGGATATGGTCAATATTAAGCTGATGAAAACCGGCGGCATCCATGAAGCCCTGAAAATTGTCAGCCTGGCTGAAGTCTGCGGAGTGGAATGTATGATCGGCTGTATGCTGGAGAGCAAGATAGCGGTCAGCGCGGCGGCCCATCTGGCAGCCGCCAAGAGCGTCATCACCGCCGTCGATCTGGACGGGCCCTCCCTGTGCAGCCAGGATCCCTACACCGGCGGCCCCCTCTATGAGGGCCCCCTTATTAAAATGACGGGGGATGCGGGGCTTGGCATCACCAAGGTTCCCGTTTCCTTCCGGTAGAAAGCAGGCGATACAAAATGGAAAAAACACATCTACTGGAAATAAAAGATTTAAAGGTCTCCTTTGCCAGCAAGAAAAGCGAAACCCCCGCCATCCAGGGCATCAGCTACTATCTGGATGAGGGCGAGGTGCTGGGGATTGTGGGGGAATCCGGCAGCGGAAAATCCGTCTCCTCCCACTGCATTCTCAAACTGCTGCCGGAAAACGGCAGAATCAAGGGCGGCCAGATCCTCTTTGAGGGCAAAGACCTTCTCCCCATGAATCCAAAGGAGATTTCTCAAATCCGGGGCAATAAAATCAGTATGATCTTCCAGGACCCGATGACTTCCCTGGATCCTCTTTTTACTGTGGGTCATCAGATCGAGGAGGCTCTGAAAAAGCATACAACCATGAGCAAACAGCAGCGCAGGGCGCGGATTCTGGAACTTCTGGATATGGTAGGCATCAATCAGCCCGAAAAGCGGATGAATCAGTATCCTCATGAATTTTCAGGCGGTATGCGCCAGCGCGCCATGATTGCCATGGCGCTGAGCCTGAATCCCAAACTGCTGATCGCGGATGAGCCCACTACGGCCCTGGATGTGACCATTCAGGCCCAGATCATTGAGCTGCTGAAAAAGCTGAAGGACGAGCTGAATATGGCCATCATTTTCATCACCCATGACCTGGGTGTGGTATCAGATATTTGCGACCGGATTGTGGTTATGTATGCCGGTGAGATTGTGGAGTCCGGCGGCAAGCGGCAGATTTTCTACCACAGCCGGCATCCGTACACCGAAGGACTTCTGAATTCCGTTCCCAAAATAGACTTATCCCGCAGCGAAAAGCTGATCCCCATTGAAGGAAACCCGCCGGACATGCAGCTTCTGGGAGATGAATGTCCCTTTTCCCATCGCTGCGGATACGCCATGAACATCTGCGCCAGGCAGAAACCGCCCAAACTCACTGTGGAGGAGGGCCACGAGGTTTCCTGCTGGCGCTGTTACCGGGAAATGAGCAAGGAAGCAGGTGAATGAGCATGGAAAAAGAGATTCTTCTGGAGGTCCGCCATCTGAAAAAATATTATGAAATTAAACAGGGCCTCTTTCAAAAAGTCAATGTAAAAGCGGTAGATGATGTGAGCTTTTCCATCCGCCGGGGCGAAACCCTGGGGCTGGTGGGTGAGAGCGGCTGCGGAAAAACCACCCTGGGGCGCACCATTCTCCGTCTTCTGGAACCCACCGGAGGTGAGATTATCTTTGACGGAAAGGTCATCAATCAGGCGGATATGCGGGAATACCGGAAAAAAATGCAGATTGTCTTCCAGGATCCCTACGCCTCCCTGGATCCGAGAAAAACCGTATCGGATATTATCGGGGAGGCTTTGGATATTCATCATCTGTACCAGGATAAGGCAGAACGCAGGGATCGGATTCTTGGCCTGATGGATCTGGTGGGGCTCAGCAGCAAATTTTACAACCGCTATCCCCATGAGTTCTCCGGCGGACAGCGGCAGCGCATCGGTATCGCCAGAGCCCTGGCCGTATCTCCGGAGTTCATCGTCTGCGATGAGCCGGTATCTGCCCTGGATGTCTCCATCCAGGCCCAAGTCATCAATATGTTGGAAAAGCTGCAGCATGAGCAGGGACTGACCTATCTGTTCATCGCCCATGATCTCGCGGTAGTCAAACACATCAGCGACCGGATCGGCGTCCTCTATCTGGG
>DBFBJF010000237.1:0-7054 GCA_048203265.1 Candidatus Merdiplasma sp. | reverse complement strand
ACCTTCCTCTACCCGCATATACTCAAATCTCAATATCTCTCCATCCGAATTTTCATAAATAATTTCCGTGTTATTAGGGAGCTCTTGTGGTATTCCTATCCTGGTATAATCAAATGGGAGATCTATCACTTCATATAAGGGCAGTTTTGTAGAATCCGACTCTCCAAAAAATTTATAAATGATACTGCTCTCGTACCATTCTACAACCCAGTCAATTACAGCGGCTCTGACCGTCGGACTTGCTACCGTCAAAACTCCAAAGGGCAAAGAACACGTCAAGACGATTGTTGCTACTACCTTTACAAATCGCCTCCTATAATCTCTCTTGTGCCGCTCTGCCCATTTATTGGGGTTATTCATCATTGCCATCATTTGTCGTTTGAAACGTGGAGATACCGAAACCTCTTTATTATTAGAGAGTTCTTCCGAAAAGTCTCTCGAAATAGCTTCCAATAAAACCCCTTTAATAATAATATTTTCTTCTCCTTCCGTCATTTTATGTATCCCTCTTCTCTCAATTTTCTTATAAGCAGCGCCCGGCCTCGGTGAATCCGAACATCTACTGTTGTTTCCTTCAATGACAACGCCTTCGCAATTTCTTTAGTGCTTCGTTCTTCTACAAATCTCATTTCTAATACTGTCCGATATATATCTGGCATTGCGCGTATTGTATCTATAATTGACCTTGTATTATCATTTTCTAAATCAATATATCCTTCTACAAAATTTTCATCGAATTGTAATTCCGGCTTTTGCTTTCTCAAGGCTGTAATAGCCTCATTCCTTACTATAACAACGAGATACGCCCCTCTTTTCTTACTCGGTACAGCTTGAATTTTCTGAAAATGATCTACTACACGTATCCACGCATTTTGAACGACGTCTTCTGCCGCATACATATCTTTTGGAAAATAACGCTTCGCCACGTGCAGCATCATATTCCCATATTGATTATATAAATCTGTAAATAGTCTCCTTTCCTCATCACTTTCCAGCATTGATAAAAAAATCAGCAAAAGTTTCTCACTCCTATCTTTTACTGAGATCTATCAGTCCTATGATAAATAGTCTACAAGCCCATCTCGTAATAGCACTGACATCTTGAAAACGTAATTGTAGATATTTAGACACAGTGCTTTTCTATTTCTCCATACCTCTGAATTTCTGCCTTATGTTCCACACGGTATCCCTCCAACAGCTCCCCGATCAGTTCGCTCACGCTACGCCGTTGCACATAGGCGATCTTCTGAATATCCTCGTACACGCTGGGTAGCACCGAGAGGCTAATCCGCTTCTTCAGCTCCCGATCCTCCTTCGGCCGGCCCCGCCGACCGGAGCTGGTGGCCGCCATGGGCGGCTGCTCCACGAATTTCCCAACGGTAGCGGATCTCCTGCGGCTCTCCCGCTCCTCCAGCTTACTCATGCTCCTGTTCCTCCCTCTTCTCCCTGCCGGACATAATCATGTTTGCTATGGCCACGTATTCCTTCGCAAGCTCACTGCTGGGGGCCTGCTCTACAGCCGCCAAGCCGTCATAAATCCCCTTCTTAGCCACCGCCAGCCGTTTAATCACGCCCAGCAGATTATACTCCTTCTGAAGCAGATCAAGGATGTCATGGTCATCGCCCACCCTTGTATCGTACAGCGTGGCGATCACCCCCAGCACCTTCAGCTCCGGGTTAATCAGCTCCTGGATCTCCTGGATGCTGTCCTGGAGCTGTGTCAGCCCCCGGTAGGCCAGGTAATCCGTCTTGACTGGAATCACCACTCCGTCGGCGCAGGACAGGGCATTGATGGTCAGGATAGAGAGCTGCGGCGGACAGTCAATCAAAATATAGTCATACTGCCCCCTGGCCTCCCGGAGCGCCCGGTCTAAAATCTTCTCCCGGCTGGCTCTGGAGAGCAGTTCCATCTCCATGGGCGCCAAGTCGATGATCGACGTGACGATGTGCAGCCGGTCACTAAGCTGCTGCACACACTCCATGAGCGGCGTCCCATCCTTCCGCAGCACATCCACGATCGTCCGCTCCACCTCCAGCGGCTCCAAGCCCACACTGATCGTCAGGCTGGCCTGGCTGTCCAGGTCAATGAGCAGCACCCTTTTCCCGGCAGCCGCCATAGCAGCCCCCAGGTTGTGTGTCGTGGTGGTCTTGGCCACCCCGCCCTTCTGGTTTGCGATTGCAATTACCTTCACTGTCTCTACTCCTTTTTCAATTATATAAATTATTTAACTTAATTAAGTTATCTCAATTATATCATATATATAACCTATAGCAAGTAAAAAATGGCGAGGCTGAAAGCCTCGCCATTTTCATACCTTCACAAATAGGCCGATAGGACACACGCCCTCAAATCCCGGCGTGGATATGTACCAGCAGCCAGGGCCTTCCGGCTCCCAAGACACTTCCAGGGTAATGTCGTGCCACCCGTCAGGGAACAGGGCCGTAAACCACTGTCCGGCGTGTATGCCGTATCCCTCCAGGAGCAGGCGGGGATGCGGATCGGCATCTGCTGGGTCAGGGAGCTGCAACTGCGCGATCCTTTCTTTATCCCAGCTCATAATCGTCCCTTCCTTTCTCAATCATCATAGTGGCCCAGGCAGGAGATAATATAAATGACCTCTCCCTGCTCATAGTAAACGATACGATTAGTTTCATCAATGCGACGGCTCCACCAGCCGCTCAGGTTGCCCCGCAGCGGCTCCGGCTTACCGATTCCCTCATAGGGGCTTCTCTGAATATCCTTTATCAGCGCGTTAATCCGTTTCAGCGTCTTTTTGTCCTGTGTCTGCCAGTACAGATACTCACTCCACGCCCGATCCTCCCACAACAGCCTCATCAGTCTACCTCAATCAAGTCATGCTCGGCAAAGCGGGCCTTGCCAGCCTTCACATCCTGCATGACGCTCTCCAGGTGCCGGAGGTTACTTTCCGAATAGAATGGATCAGCCGAAACCTCAAACGGGATGCGATACTCCCTGCCGACTTTCTTTGCAAACATCGTAAAGGCTGCGCTCATGGAAAGGCCCATCTCGGTACAGGCGCGTTCCATTCTTTTTTTTACATCTTCATCCAACTTAAAATTAACATTGACCGTGTGTGCCATGTCCAACACTCCTTTCCTACTCATAGTATATGCAAAAGTAAAGAAAAATACAAGCATTTTTCTTTACATCTTTGTTACACATTAGCCCACTGTATGTAGCCATTTAGGGGGCATAAACCACTTGATTTGCAAAGCTTTTTGGCCGCTGTAGATAGGGGGGTGGTTGTTTACCTTCAGAGAAGCGGAAACGGCCCTCCTGGGCCGTCCAGAGGCCGGAAAACGCCCCTATTCCTCATCCTGGACACGCAGCCGGAGGTGGGCAATTCCACCACTTGCGGATCGTTTTCGGGTCAAGGCCCGTATCCCGGTGGCAGTCGGCCTTACGGCCCTCCGGGTTCTGTTGACGCCACTCATACACCCGGTCTTGAGCCGACGGGCGACCAGCCCACTCAAAATTCGGATAATCAACCATCTGGACGGCCCGCGCCCTGCGCAAATGCTCTGCTTGCTTACGCCAGTTCCGCTTATTAACCGGCATAGTCAGTCCGGAGATCTTCGCTATATCGTCCCTCGGAAACGTCACATAGTCCTCATTGAACATCTCCAGAGCGCACACTACATCATCCTTCGTAAAACGGTTGATATCCTCCACGCTCATATCGTCATAGGGTTTCAACAGGGAGAAGGCGTCATGGCGCAGCTCCTCCTCACTGATCCCACACTTCATTGCGTAAATCGCCAACGTCATAATACCGTAGAAACGGTGGCCAACCCGGATTTCATCGGCAATACGGTGCAGCCACCAGTCATAGAGATCCCGCTTGACCGTCCAGCGGCCCCGCCGCTCCTTCTTGACGACCCGCCGCTCATACCAATCCGGGTATTTCTCCTTCGCCTCGGCCAGCGAGAGCCGCCCCTTCCGCATGAGGCCCAGGAGCCGCTGCTGCTCCCCGTTGCTGTCAGGGATAAACTCCAGCAGCTTTTCCAGCGTCACCCGCCCGCCGAGCCGGTAGGCCGTTACAGGATACTCCCGGCCCAACTTGGAACCGGAACCGACCACCCGGAAGCCCTGCAAAATACCCTGAACCTGCGGTTCCTTGATGGTGGAGGTATACCTGTTCCATATTTGCCGGGTAAGAGAATATTTCAGCTCCTTCAAGCATTTCTGATTGTACGGGTACATAGGGATCGGTTCCTGCAGCACATAATACAAGTGAAGCCCCGTTCCGCTGTTTACGACAAAGGTTGCCTGGGGAAGAATATCATTGTTCATCTGGTGCAGTGTGTCCCGGAGCTGGGGCATCCCCACCCCATCCAGGTCAAAGACCAGGGCATAGAGATACCGTGCATTTTTGCCGCACCGCTGACGCCCGAAATAGGAGATAGGAGACATGATGGTAAAATCCGTGTCGTAGACCTCCGACAGCTCCGACAGTTCATCTGTGATGGTATAGCGTTTGGCCTTGCCCTCCTCCTTGATCTCCAGGGCAATCCCCGCAGCCTTCGGCGGCACCGTTACCGCAATCCCGTTGCCCTTCGCATCCTCAAAATGGCCCTTCCGTTCAAAGCTGCCCACGGGGAAGATCTCTCGGTAGAACTCAAAGGGCGTGACCGGCTCCAGGAACTTCTCCAAATGCTCGTTCTTTTCCCGGTACAATTCCTGTAACCGCTCCATAGCAGCCTGCTGATCCATAACCATACGCTCACCTCCAAAAGAAAAAGTAGCAAAAAGAAAATCCGCTACGGCGGGGAACGCCTGCGGGCGGGAAGGGGGGAAAGGGGAAGCCAAGAGCGGCCCCTTCGGGGCCTTAAAGAGAAAGTCACCTTCCCCTTTCCCCCCTGGCTCCAGCTGTGGAAATGATGGAAAACCCTATCGGGTTTACCACATTACCACAGCCTCCGCCCACCCCCCTTTTCCCTTCCGACTTTCTCTCCGTCCGAGAGAGAATTTTAAGAGACTTTTTGAGGGCCTAAAGGCCCAGAGGGGGGCATATATTATCAATACTTTTTTCCCCCATATTCGTCAAAGCGATTTTCTCGCCTATTTCCAGTGTCCCCTTGCCCCTCTTACTCGGCATATATTATCAATACTTTTTTCCCTATTTTTCGACTTTATTATAGCTCGGCTGGACAGGCCTTTTCAAGTCCTCCAGCCGAGCTATTTTCTTTTGTGCTGCAGGAGGAAGGTCAACGCACGCAGGGCCTCATTTCCTCCGGTACAGGCCCCAGGGGCCGGGTGTGGTAAAAAACTACCTCCCAATAGCCACTCCGGCCATTTAGATTTAACTTCCGCTTCATCATTATGTTTTCGTCTTTATTTTTCTCCCACCATTCGCTGTATTGAATCATGTCCTCAAACTCCAGGTCGCAGCTCACCCGAATCCCTACTTTACCAATCAGCCAGTCCCCGCCGGTCTTATCCCGAAGTAGTTCTCTCCTGATCTGCTTCCTGGCCTGCTCCTCGGTAAACTCCATTGAATAGGGACTCTGTATCACAGTTTCCCAAAGCATTACCTTTCCCCAGCTATGGCGGCTTATTTTATAGCGGTACTCCTTCTCCATGGAGCGAACCACCGCATACCCAGTGTGCTCCTTCTTTGGCCGGAGACTCCGGTCGGCATTGGCCCGCTCCCTTGAAATCCGCAGTAGATTAGCGTTAAGGCCCTTCTGGTAATTGACCTCTTTTTCAGCCCTGGTCAGCTTCTCCTCCATGGCCGTCACCTGTTCCTGCGCGGCCTCCTCGGCCTCCCTGACCCGCTGCTCGGCGGCCGCCCGTTCTCTTCCTATCGTCCTCTTTGCCTGCTCGATCGCCTCATGCTTATCACGCTCTGCCACGGCAATCCGGCGAAGCAGCTCGTCGTATTCCGCCAGAGGGAGCACCGCGTGGCTGCTATCTTTGTCATTTCGACCTCCAGGCAAAACCCCGTATCCCAAAAAGCCTCTGCTTTTAGCAAACTCGACCATGGTATCCCCCTTTATAGCCCTCGGATATAGTTGTCGGCCACCACGCTGATCCGGTTATGTCCCAGGGCCTTACTGCATACCAGCATGGCCGCCTTGTCCAGTTTTCGCCCGGCCTCGTCCTTCCTGCAGGTGTAAACCTGGCTCTGATACCGGCGTCCCGTCCCACGGTTTATCCGGTCGTAGGGGATATCCTGGATTGCCCTGGCGTGGGCCTTGTAAATGGCCGTTGCATACTCGGCCCGGTAGCCGTGAATATCGGCGCTCTGGTGGACGTGCTGCCATACCTTTTCCTCGCCCGGCGTCTCCTGTATCCTCTGGACGATCTGCGCCGCATTTGGGCCGATAATGGGGCTCAGGCGCTCTCTGCCGCCTTTTCCGTTCCTCACGTGGGTAAAATACTCCCCCTGGAACAACCGGGCGTCCTGGAGCATCCCCAGGCGCTTCACGTCTGCTGGCGTCAGCTCCGCCGTCGGGCGGCTCTCCAGGCTGGAGATCTCCGCTTCAATCTGCGCCCTAGTCACCAGGTCTTTCCCCCGCAGCTCCGCCAGCTCGCTCCGGCGTAGCCCCGTCCCCTTGCAGAACTTAATCAGCTCGTCGTTGTTGGTCTTGGAAAAGTGCCGGTCGCGCACCCGGTCGCCGCGGCTCCGCTTGATATCCTCCCGGTTCCGCTTTGGGGGCTTGAAGTAGTTTTCATCATCGGGAGAAATGCCGTACAGCTTGCCCATGGCCTTGGCCTCTAACTGTACCGTCCAGGCGGAAAGCCCCTGGTCAGCCCTGGCCTGTAGCCACTCGTTGACGTACTTCCTGGCGCTTTTCAGCGTGGTACATTCCGGGTGATGCTCCTTGATGTACTGGATAAAATACTTGGTGTGCTTCCAGTAGCTCTTGTAAGTGTTGAAGGAGAAAATCTTCTCCTTATCCGTCCCGGCAACCACCGCCGCCCGTTTGCTCTCCCCAAAGGCTTGCATCCCCACCAGCTTGTCATAGGCTTGCTGATGGAGGTCTTTATAGTACGCCTTATTCCTGCGGCCCACCGTTACCTCCATTC
>DBFBJF010000236.1:0-11622 GCA_048203265.1 Candidatus Merdiplasma sp. | reverse complement strand
AAGAATGAGAAGAAGGGAAAGGAGCCATGCAGTATGAAAAAAGACGATACCTATGAAGATATGCTTCATCTGCCCCATCACGTCTCTGCCACCCATCCGCCCATGTCCGTGCAGGACCGGGCCGCTCAGTTTTCTCCCTTCGCAGCGCTGACCGGGTATGGAGATGTGATCCGGGAGACGGCCAGGGTCACACAGACGCGGGAGGAACCGGATGAATATGAGCTGGACAGGCTGGATCAGCGGTTCCAGTTCATTGCAGAGCATATTTCTGAGCGCCCTGAGGTGACGATTACCTATTTCGAACCGGATCCGCGGAAAGAGGGGGGCACTTATCTGACGGTAAAGGGGCGGATCAGAAAGATCAGGGAAGCCGGGCGAAGAATCCTTATGGAGGACGGCACGGAGATTCCCTTTGAGAATGTGTTTGACCTGGATTTAGGATAGAATTCCCACTTGAAAGCAGAACAAATGTTCGATATAATCAATGCAAAGGAGGACGCCGGGCGGCGATGTGATCGAAAAGCCGCTTTGGCTAAAGCAGCAGGAAGGAGGAGAGGCCGGTGAAGGGGCCGGTGAACAGCGGGGAAACCCGCAGCTATCTTTGCATTGATCTGAAATCTTTTTACGCCTCTGTGGAGTGCGTACAGCGGGGCTGGGATCCCATGACCACCAATCTTGTGGTGGCGGACCCGGAGCGATCTGAAAAAACCATCTGTCTGGCGGTGTCTCCCTCCCTGAAGGCGCTGGGAGTGAAAAACCGGTGCCGGGTGTTTCAGATACCGGAGGGGCTGGAATATTTCATGGCGCCGCCCCGGATGCAGCTCTACATCGATTACTCCGCCAGAATTTATGGTATCTATCTGCGGTACGTCTCCAGCGAGGATATTCATGTCTACTCCATTGATGAGGCCTTTCTGGATGTGACGGACTATTTGCAGCTGTACGGCATGGACGCCAGGCAGCTGGGGGCCCGAATCATGAATCAGATACGGGAGGAGACCGGAATCCCGGCAGCCTGCGGAGTGGGAACCAACCTTTATCTGGCTAAGATTGCTCTAGATATTCTGGCCAAGCGGACCAGGGATCACATGGCGGTGCTGGATGAGGAAGCGTACCGCAGGATCTTGTGGGATCACAGACCGCTGACGGATTTTTGGAGGATCGGGGCCGGTACGGCGGCCAGACTGGAGCGGGCAGGCATTTTTACCATGAGGGAGCTGGCTCGTGCGGATCCGGGAATCCTGGAGCGGATTTTCGGGGTGGACGGGGAACTTCTGCTGGATCACGCCTGGGGACGGGAGAGTGCCACCCTGGAGGATATTAAAAACTATCGCCCGAAATCCACTTCTCTCTCCAGCGGCCAGGTGCTGGCCCGGGACTACGGGTATGAGGAGGGGAAGCTGATTGTGAAGGAGATGGCGGACCTTTTGAGCCTGGATCTGGTGGAGCAGAGGCTGGTGACGGACACGGTGACCCTCCATGTGGGGTACTCCAGGCTGTACGGGGCCAAGCCGGCCCACGGTACGATGGTGATGACGGCCGTCACCAGCTCCTCCAGGCGGATCATGGCGGATACGGGCCGCCTTTATGAGCGGATTGTTGACCGGAGGATCCCCATCCGCAGGGTGAACCTGACCTTTTCCAGGCTGATGGATGAGAGCTGCGGCCAGTGGGATCTGTTTACGGATCCCCGGGAGCTGGAGCAGGAGCATAGCCTTCAGCAGGCGGTGCTGGACATCCGGCACCGTTTTGGGAAAAATGCCATCCTGCGGTGCATGGATCTGCAGGAAAACGCCACCACCAGGGAGCGGAACGGGCAGATCGGCGGCCATAAAATGGGATAAGGGGGAGATGGAAGATGGAGCGGGAACAGAGAGCGAAACAGTTTCTGCCTTTTTCGGCGCTGAAAGGATATGAGGAGGCCCTGAGGGAGAAGGAGAAGGTCTGGCTTCCGCGGCCTTTGCTCTGTGAGGAGCGGGCGGAAGAACTGGACGCAGGGCTGCGGCAGGTGGAGCGGGGGGATATGATTGAGGTGACCTTTTACCGGGCCGGAGAATACCGGCGGGTGCGGGGACGGGTGAACCGCCTGGAGCGGGAGAGCAGACTTCTGGAGGTGGAGGAGGAGCGGATCCGGTTTGATGACCTGTATGACCTGAAAATCCAGTGAAAAGAGCGGGTATGCTGCCGCAGAGCAGTTTGACAGAGGAGAACTGTTCTCGGCTGACCGAAAGTTTTGCATAAAGTACTTGCAATTTCCGACAGATAAGTATAGAATGATGTTAGCACTCTATTTGAATGAGTGCTAACAAAAATACGGAAGAACAAGAGGAGGAGTTACCATGATGACGATGCCTATTTACGATATGATCATGCTGCCGGGAATTACCTTCTACTTTAAGAGTGAGATTTTTGAGAAGCTGGGGTATACGCAGGTGGAGGCCGGCGAGGATATCCTGTTCATAATGCTGAAATCGGACAAGGAGCAGGATACGCTGACAGAGGAGGATTTCTATCCCATCGGTATCTCAGGCAAAATCGAGTCCGTGGATGAGGAAGGGAACTATCGGATCCATACCGGTGACCGGGTGGATTTCAGCGATTTTGAGATAGAGGGAAGAAGCATTCAGGCCAGCGCTTCCATACGGCCGGATATTGACGACATCACTCCGGAGGAAGAACGCCAGATATACGACCGGATCCAGAGAATGTTGGTGAACTATGTGAAGAATTTCCAGTGGGGGGCTCTGGCCAGAAACTATTTTCTCCACTGGAAGAGTGTCAGTGAGATTCTCTGCGCAGTGTCCGGCTACCTGGGAATTCCCTGGGAGGATAAGTATCATATTTTGGAGACGGATTCCAGGAAGGAGCGGTGCGAGCTGATTGAGCACGTGCTTCGGGAATCCATTGAGATCAACAAGATCAGTGAGGAGGCGGAGACAGCCCAGAAGGAGAGCAATGAGCAGCTTTACCGGGAGGCCGCCATCAAAAAGCAGATTGATATTCTTCAGAAGCAGCTGGACGCCATGCATCCGGAAAATGTGTCGGATGTGCGCCGCTTTGAGCTGAAGCTGTCGGAGTCCGGCATGGGGGAGGAAGCCCGCAGGGAGGCGGACAAGGTGCTCAACCGGATGAAGCAGGAGGGAAAGGACAGCCACGAGTACGGCACTCTCTACGATTATCTGGACTTTGTGACCACCCTGGCCTGGAAGGTGGAGGATCCCCAGCCGGTGGATCTGAATGAGGCGGAGAAGATTCTGGATGAGGATCACTACGGATTGAAAAAGGTGAAGGAGCGAATCATCCAGCAGCTTGCCGTGATGGCCCTGAACAAGAAACAGTCCGGTTCTGTGCTGCTGTTTGTGGGCGCTCCCGGTACGGGCAAGACCAGTATTGGTCAGAGCATTGCCAGGGCTCTGAACCGGGAGTACGTGCGCATCAGCCTGGGCGGCATCCGGGATGAGGCGGAGATCCGGGGTCACAGGAGAACCTACATCGGCGCCATGCCAGGCCGGATTATGCAGGGGATGGAGCGGGCCGGAGTGATGAATCCGGTGATGGTTCTGGATGAGGTGGACAAACTGTCCAAGGACTATTCCGGAGATCCCTCCAGCGCTCTTTTGGAGGTGCTGGATCCGGAGCAGAACAACACCTTTACGGACCATTACATGAATGTGCCTTACGATCTGTCCAATGTGCTGTTTGTGTGCACCGCCAACACGGTGGACACCATACCGGAACCGCTGCTAAACCGGATGGAGGTAATCCAGTTCCCCGGCTATACACCGGTGGAGAAATTCCAGATTGCCAAGCGCCATCTGCTGCCAAAGGCTATGAGCGCCATGGGAATCAAGCCCCAGAAGCTGAAGGTGACCGATGGGGCGATCCGGAGGATCATCAGCGGCTACACGGCGGAGTCCGGCGTGCGGGGACTGAAAAAGCAGCTGGATACCCTGTGCCGTTATGCGGCGGTGAAGCTGGTAAAGGGCGAGCAGAAGAGCATCACGGTGAGCGAGAAGCGCCTTCCCCAGTTCCTGGGAAGAAACGAGATTTACCACGAGCATGTGATGGAACAGAAGCAGCCCGGTGTGGTGACCGGACTGGCCTGGACTGCGGCGGGAGGAGAGATTCTGTTTGTGGAGACCTCCCTGGCCAAGGGCACAGGTCAGGTGACCATTACCGGACAGCTGGGGGATGTGATGAAGGAATCAGCGGAGATTGCCATCAGCCTGGTGAAGCGCCTGTTTCCGAAGGAGGCGGAGAAGCTGGAGAAGAGCGATCTGCACATCCATGTGCCCTCAGGAGCAGTGCCCAAGGACGGGCCTTCCGCCGGGATCACCCTGACCACCGCACTGGCGTCTTTGCTGACTGGAAAACCGGTGGATCCCCACTGGGCCATGACCGGAGAGATTTCTCTGACCGGCAGAGTAATGCCCATTGGCGGGCTGCCTGAGAAGCTGATGGCCGCCCAGAGAGCCGGAGTGAAGCGGGTTCTGATCCCCAAGGAAAACGTGGAGGATCTGGAGGATGTGGCGGAGGAAGTAAAGACCGCCCTGGAGATCATTCCGGTACAGCGGGTGGAGGAGGTGCTTCGCCGCTGCCTGGGCCAGTATCAGGCACCGCCGGAAGACAAAGAAGCGGAGAAGGCTCAGCCGTCAGACCAGAAGTAACCCTGTGTCCGGCGGTTTTCCGCCGGGCTGTTGGGCGGATACGGGAAAATAAAGGTTGTAACTTTCGCCGGAAAGCATTAAAATGGTATCAGCGAAAACGCTGGTACCATTTTGCGATAAAGGGAGATTTTTTCAATGAAGTGCATAGAAGCGCAGCAGTTGGTAAAACCTTATTTGCAGAAGCAGTTATCCGACCGGGAGTTGGAGCAGTTTCTGGACCATGTGGAGAACTGTCCGGAGTGCTACGATGAACTGGAGATCTACTTCGTAATCTATGAAGCGCTGGAGGACTCCAGGGAGACGCACGGGGCGGATAAATACAACTTCCAGGAAAAATTGAAGCAGGATATAAAAAATTCCAGGCGATATCTTCATCTGAGAAGGGCATATCGCCTGTTTCGTTATGCGGTGGTGCTGCTGGCGGAGGTACTTCTGGTGTTTGCCATACTGACCGGAGTGGAGATGATGGGCGAGGAGGGAAGCCGGGGAACCACCATTTACCGGTTCCTGTACGGCGGCCAGGAGGAGACAGAAACGGAGACCGAGACGGAAACCGGGACGGAAGCGCCAGACGAGACAGAAACCGGAACAGAGGCGCCGGGTGAAGCAGAGACGGAAGCAGCAACAGCGACAGGAGCAGAGAGAGAGGAACAGACATGAACCGAGAGAAGATCGTTTTGATTGACGGGCACAGCATATTGAACCGGGCCTTTTACGGCGTTCCGGAGCTGACCAACGGGGAAGGACTGCACACCAATGCGGTGTACGGCTTCCTCAATATTATGTTCAAGATTCTGGACGAGGAGCAGGCCGATTATCTGGCGGTGGCCTTTGACCTGAAGGCGCCCACCTTCCGGCACAAGATGTATGAAGCGTACAAGGGAACCAGAAAGCCCATGCCCCAGGAGCTTCATGAGCAGGTGCCGGTGATGAAGGAGATGCTGACCGCTATGGGTGTTCCCCTGATGATGCTGGAAGGGTATGAGGCGGATGACCTGCTGGGAACAGTGTCCCTGTCCATGGAGGAGCGGGGGCTGGAGGTTTCCATCATATCCGGGGACAGGGACCTGCTGCAGCTGGCCTCGGAGCATACCAGGGTGCGGATCCCCAAGACGAAGCGCACCGGAACGGAAATTGAGGATTACTATGCCCGGGATGTGGTGGAGCGCTACCAGGTGACCCCGGTGCAGATCATTGACCTGAAAGCTTTGATGGGAGATGCCTCCGACAACATTCCGGGAATCCCGGGGGTGGGCGAGAAGACTGCCACCAAGATTATTGTGGAATACGGGACGGTGGAGAACGCCTTCAGCCATGTGGAGGAGATCAAGCCAAACAAGGCCAGGGAATCTCTGAAGAATCATTACGACCTGGCCCTGCTCAGCAAAAAGCTGGCTACCATTGACCGCCACAGCCCCTTTGAGCTGGATCTGGAGGCGGCCAGAATCGGAAATCTCTACACCGGTCAGGCACTGGAACTGTGCAAGCGGCTGGAGTTTAAACAGATGCTCTCCCGGTTCGACCACAAGCAGGACCACGGGCAGGAGGAGCAGAACTTTGAGCTTCTGGAGGAGCTCACCCAGGCGGAAGCATTTTTTGAGAGGGCGAAGACAGCTCCCCAGGTGGGGATACACACCGTCTGCTGGCAGGGGGGACTGCATGGAGCGGCCATCTCCCTGGGAGATGGGGCCACGGCCTATCTTCCGGTGGAGGGCTTTGTGACGGAGGAATACCTGAGAGGAAAGCTGGGGGAGCTGATGAGAGCGATTCCTGTGCTTTGCTTCCTGGATCTGAAGGACCAGCTGAGTGTCCTGGAGGACAGTCAGACCGATCCGGACAGCGCGGAAGGGGACTTTCTGCGACAGCAGGGACGCAGCTTTGACGGAGTGATCGGGGCGTATCTGATCAATCCGTTAAAGAGCCAGTATACCTACGATGAGATTGCCAAGGACTTTTTGGGGGCCATGTATCCCTCCAGGGAAGAACTTCTGGAGAAAAAGTCTCTCTCCGACGCCTGGGAACAGGAGCAGGAGAGTTTTGTGACCTATGCTTGTTATCAGGCGTACACCGCAGTGAAGACCAGGGATGAAATTCTGGAGCAGCTTCGCCGGTCAGGAATGGAGAAACTGTTTGAGCAGGTGGAGATGCCCCTGGTGTTTACACTCCATGATATGGAGCGGGAGGGCGTTCTGGTGAAGGCCCAGGAACTGAAAACCTACGGGGAGCAGCTCCAGGTGCAGATTGTAAAGCTGGAGCAGGAAATTTACGGTTTGGCCGGGGAGGAGTTTAACATCAATTCGCCCAAGCAGCTGGGAGTGATCCTGTTTGAAAAGCTGAAGATGCCCTACGGGAAGAAGACCAAGACCGGGTATTCCACGGCGGCGGATGTGCTGGAAAAGCTGGCTCCGGATCATCCGCTGGTGGCAAAGATTTTGGAATACCGGCAGCTGGCCAAACTGAAATCCACTTATGCGGACGGACTGGCCGCTTTTATCGGGCCGGACGGGAGAATTCACAGCAAATTCAACCAGACCATCACCGCCACCGGGCGGATCAGCAGCACCGACCCCAACCTTCAGAATATTCCGGTGAGAACGGAGCTTGGCAGACAGCTGAGAAAAGTATTCGTCCCCAAGGCGGGATACGTGTTCCTGGATGGGGATTACTCCCAGATTGAGCTGCGGGTATTGGCCCATATGTCCGGAGACCAGAAGCTGATCGATGCCTACCGGGAAGCCCAGGATATTCACGCCATCACGGCCTCCCAGGTATTCCATGTGCCACTGGACCAGGTGACGCCCCAGCAGCGGCGAAATGCCAAGGCAGTAAATTTCGGCATTGTCTACGGCATCAGCTCCTTCGGGCTGAGCCAGGATTTGAGTATTACCAGAAAAGAGGCCCAGGAGTACATTGAACAGTATTTTCACACCTATCCGGGCATCAAGGGTTTCCTGGACGGGGCGGTGGAAGACGCCAAGACCAAGGGCTACGCCCAGACCCTGTATGGCAGAAGACGGCCGGTGCCGGAGTTAAAGTCCAGCAACTTCATGCAGCGCTCCTTCGGCGAGCGGGTGGCCATGAACTCCCCCATCCAGGGGACTGCCGCGGACATCATTAAGATAGCCATGGTGCGGGTGAGCAGAAGGCTGAAATCGGAGGGGCTGAAATCCAGGCTGGTGCTCCAGGTTCACGATGAGCTGCTCATTGAGACGAAGGAGCAGGAGTTGGAGCAGGTAAAAAAGATTTTGCGGGAAGAAATGATGGGAGCCGCCGCTCTGGCGGTGCCGCTGGAGGTGGATATGCACACTGGGGAGAGCTGGTATGATGCCAAGTAGACAGAGGATGAAGGTGTTGGGAATCACCGGGGGTGTGGGGGCCGGAAAGAGCACGGTGCTGGAATATCTGGAGGAGAGATATTCCGCCAGGGTGATACAGTGTGATGAGGCGGCTAAGCAGCTTCAGGAGCCGGGAGGGCTCTGCTATGAGCCCATGGTGCGCCTGTTTGGCCCGCAGGTGCTGCTGGCGGACGGCAGCTTCGACCGGAAGAAGATCGCTGATCTGGTGTTTTCTGACCGGGAGCTGCGGGAAAAACTGAACGGCATCGTCCATCCCGGGGTAAAGCGCTATGTGACGAAGGAAATGGAAAAGGCCAGGAGCAGCGGACAGGTATCTCTCCTGGTGATCGAGGCCGCCCTCCTTTTGGAGGAGCGGTACGATCTGCTGTGCGATGAGATCTGGTACATCCACACCCGGGAGGAGGCGCGCCGCCGCAGGCTAAAAGCCAGCCGGGGATACTCAGATGAGAAAATCAACAGAATCATGGCGGCCCAGAAGCCGGATGAATATTTTCGGGAACATTGCCAGTTTGTGGTTGACAACAGCAGTGATAACGTGGAAAATACATATGAACAAATTGATAAAGGACTGAGAGAGCATGGAATATTGTAGTATTGCCAGCGGAAGCAGCGGAAACTGTATCTATGTGGGTTCCGACCACGCGGGAGTGCTGGTGGATACGGGAATCAGCGGGAAGAAAATCGCGGAAGGGTTACATAGCATTGACCGGAAGCCGGAGGAGCTGGACGGGATTTTGATCACCCACGAGCACTCGGATCACATCAAGGGGCTGGGGGTGATGAGCAGGAAATACGGAATCCCCATCTATGCCACAAGGGGAACCATAAACGCCATCAGGTGCTGCGGCGGACTGGGCGCCATCGATGAGGGCCTCTTTCATGAGATTTACGCCGATGAGGTGTTCTCCGTGGAGGATCTGGAGATCTGTCCCTTCGCCATCTCCCACGACGCGGCGGAGCCGGTGGCCTACCGCATCCGCAGCGAGGAGAAGTCCATGGCAGTGGCCACGGACATGGGATGTTACAATGATTATATTGTGGACCATCTGAGAGGGGTGAACGGCATTCTGCTGGAGGCAAACCATGACGTGAATATGCTGCAGGTGGGAGCCTATCCCTATCCGCTGAAGCAGAGAATTCTGGGCAGGCTCGGTCATCTGTCCAACGACAATGCGGGGCGGCTGCTGTGTGAGATTCTTCACGATGATTTAAAGTCCATTGTGCTGGGCCATTTGAGCAAGGAAAATAATTATGAGGCCCTGGCCTATGCCACAGTGTGCGCGGAGATTACCATGGGGGATAATCCCTACAAGGCGGATGATTTTCCCATTCAGGTGGCAAAGAGAGACCAGGCAATGCCGCTGATTGCGCTGTAGGGGCCGCAAAAAACAGGAGGAGACTATGAAAAAAACGATCATTACGGTGGTGGGGAAGGACACGGTGGGAATCATCGCCAAGGTCTGCACCTATCTGGCAGAAAACAACATCAACATTCTGGATATTTCACAGACCATTGTCAGCGGATATTTTAACATGATGATGGTGACTGATGCCTCCAAAGCGGTGAAGACGGCGGCGGAGATTGCGGATGAGATGGAGGCCCTGGGAAACAGCATGAACTTAAGTATCCGCTGTATGCATGAGGATATTTTCAACACCATGCACCGCATTTAACCGATAAGGAGAGCAGGGAATATGATCAATATCACAGAAGCAACAGAGACGATCAAGATGATTACCCAGGAGAACCTGGATGTGCGAACCATCACCATGGGAATCAGCCTGCTGGAGTGCATTGATTCGGATCTGGAACGGCTCAACGACAATATTTACCGGAAAATCACCGATACAGCCAGAAATCTGGTGAAGGTGGGCAACGAGATTGAGCGGGAGTACGGGATTCCCATCGTAAACAAAAGAATTTCCGTGACCCCCATCGGGCTGGTTGGAGGCAGTGCCTGCAAGTCCCCGGAGGATTATGTGACCATCGCAAAGACATTGGACCAGGCGGCCAGAGAGGTGGGGGTGAACTTCATCGGCGGCTTTTCTGCTTTGGTGTCCAAGGGAATGACCAGAAGCGATGAGAACCTGATTCGGGCCATCCCGGAGGCGCTGGCCGCCACAGAGCGGGTGTGCAGTTCCGTCAATGTGGGATCCACCAAGTGCGGCATTGATATGGACGCGGTGCGGCTCATGGGACAGATTATTCTGCAGACCGCACTGCTCACTAAGGATCAGGACTCCTTAGGCTGCGCCAAGCTGGTGGTGTTCTGCAATGCTCCGGATGATAATCCCTTCATGGCGGGAGCCTTCCACGGAGTCACTGAGGGAGACGCAGTGATCAACGTGGGTGTCAGCGGACCCGGAGTGGTAAAGACCGCTCTGGAGCAGGTGAGAGGCCAGGGGTTTGAGGTACTTTGCGAGACCATCAAGAAGACCGCCTTTAAAGTGACCCGGGTGGGACAGCTGGTGGCCCAGGAGGCCTCTAGAAGGCTGCAGGTGCCCTTCGGCATTATCGACCTGTCACTGGCCCCGACTCCGGCCATCGGAGACAGCGTGGCGGACATTCTCTGTGAGATTGGCCTGGAGCGGGCCGGAGCTCCTGGAACCACCGCCGCCCTGGCACTGCTCAACGACCAGGTAAAGAAGGGCGGCGTTATGGCTTCCTCTTATGTGGGAGGCCTGAGCGGCGCGTTCATTCCGGTCAGCGAGGACCAGGGTATGATCGATGCGGTGGAGGCAGGCGCTCTGAGCCTGGAGAAACTGGAGGCCATGACCTGTGTCTGCTCCGTGGGACTGGATATGATTGCCATCCCCGGAACAACGGAGGCGTCTACCATTTCAGGAATTATTGCCGATGAGATGGCTATCGGCATGGTGAATCAGAAGACCACCGCCGTCCGGCTGATCCCGGTTATGGGCAAGGATGTGGGGGAGACGGTGGAGTTCGGAGGATTGCTGGGACATGCGCCGATCATGCCGGTGAACCAGTTTTCCTGCCGGGAGTTTGTGGAGAGAAAGGGACGGATTCCCGCACCCATCCACAGCTTTAAGAATTAGGAGAACGCTGGTTAAATCAGCGCTTCCTTAGCGAGAGAGCAGCGCAAAAGCCGCGGGCCGGTTTCCTGACATCAGGGAAGGCGGCCGCAGGCAGCCGGCTCTCCACATAGCGAAAATGGCCCGCAGCGTCATCCAGAGGAAGGCGCTGGGGGTTTTTTGTGCAATATGCCAGGATTTCCGGCTTGTGCTAAGTTACTATTCACAGCCACCCCGCCCGCATGCGCACTCGTCGCCTCTTTGAGGCTCCAGTTCCGATCCTTTCGGAGCTGAGACGGCTTATGTGGGCGGGGGGACTGCTTTACAGTCCGGTTTCGGAATTGACAACATATGCTTACGTGCAAGCACGACGCACCTGCTGTCAATTCTGAAACGGCTGTGAATAGTAACTGTGTTGAACATGATTTGAGCGGAGGAGAAAAGCAGTGAGAAGCAATAAGTACGAAATTGATATGTGTCATGGATCCATTATGGACAAATTGATTTCTTTTTCCATTCCCCTGATGTGTTCCAGTAGTCTGCAGCTGATGTTTAATGCGGTG
>DBFBJF010000235.1:0-7196 GCA_048203265.1 Candidatus Merdiplasma sp. | reverse complement strand
CAGCAGTTCCCGGCGCACTGGGGCGGAGACTGCTCTGCAACCTATAGTTCCATGGCCGAAACCCTGCGGGGCGGCCTGTCTCTTTCCTGCTCCGGTTTTGGCTTCTGGAGCCATGACATCAGCGGATTTGAGCAGACAGCCACGCCGGATATTTACAAGAGATGGTGCCAGTTCGGACTTCTCAGTTCCCACAGCCGTCTCCATGGAAGCGATTCCTACCGTGTGCCCTGGCTGTTCGACGAGGAGGCATGTGTGGTACTGAAAGAGATGGTGGAACTGAAATGCCGTCTGATGCCGTACCTGTATCAGACGGCGGCGGAAGCCAGTGCCACAGGGATTCCCATGATGCGTCCCATGTTTATGGAATATCCGGCAGACCGTACCTGCCTGCCTCTGGATATGCAGTATATGCTTGGAGACAGTCTGCTGGTCATGCCTGTTTTTTCAGAAAGCGGAGAGGCGGAGTATTATCTTCCCCAGGGGAAATGGTACAACCTTCTTACAGAGGAGTTAAAGGAGGGCGGCTGCTGGTACAGAGACCAGTATGATTATCACGCCATGCCTCTTTTTGTGGCTCCCGGGAAAATCCTGGCCATCGGAAACTGCTGTACAAGACCGGATTATGATTATACAGACCAGGTAACCCTGGCTATCTCTTATCTTGAAGATGGGAAGAGCGCGGAGACCGTTATCCCGGATCGGAAGGGAGTGCCTGTGATGAAGGCGAGAGCAGTGCGCAGCGGCCGGAAGATCGCCGTGACGGTTGAGGGAGGAAACGGCAGCTGGAGTGGAAAGGCTCTCTGGGATCCGGAGGCAGCGACGGAAAAAGACGGGGATCACATGGTGATCACTCTTTGCGAAGGAAAACAGGTGATTGTATGAATGAATCCACTCATCCGATTTGGCTGAAACAGCCGACAGCAGAAAGTGATCGATAACAGCAGAAAAAAGGACCGGGAGAGGGGAGTGTGCCCTGCTTTCCGGTCCTTTTCTGATAGGCGGGGAAGAACGAGTGCTCGAAACAGGAAAAATCCATGATTTATCCTCAGGAATTTCACAGTTTTAACACAAAAATGCGATACAGTAGGAACAGAATTCGGAATAAAGAGCATGGAAAGGGGAAGGCAATATGACAAACAAAGGTTGGAGAGGTAAAAAGTCGGTGGCTGCCTGCCTGGGCGGCGGTATGCTGCTGGCAGCGCTTGCCATGAGCCAGAATTTTCAGGATGGAACCACCCTGGCGGCGGAGGAAACCCAGGTAGAAGATGAGGTTTCCCTGGCAATTGCGGGACAGGAGGAAAGCGAGACCGATGCGACGGCGGACACGGAGAGTCAGGAAACCACCGGGGAAGTGAAACTGTCCGTGGCAGGTACGGCGGCCGAGGAAGAGACTTCCGAGGAGACCGTTGAAGAAGAGACCAGTGAGACGGAAGCGGAGACAGACGGATCCGATGAGGCAGCCTCAGAGGAAGAGAATACGAACACCTCTGCAGCTGAGACACTGGAGACAACCACCACCGGAGAGGATGGTATTGTAGCCATGGATGTGTCTCAGATCGTGGAGAACTGTATGCCATCTATCGTAGCGATCACCAATGTGTCTGTGGAGGAAGTGGAGAGCTACTTCTATGGCACCCAGGAGATTGAGAGCACCAGCGCCGGGTCCGGCATTATTATTGCCCAGAACGATGACGAGCTGATGATTGCCACCAACAATCACGTGGTGGAGGATTCCAAGGATATGACCGTGTGCTTCTCTGTGGATGTGGAGAACCCGGAGGACGCAATCGTGCCTGCTGTGACGAAGGGGACAAACTCGGAGTATGATCTGGCGGTAGTTGCGGTGAAGCTGAGTGATATTCCGGAGGATGTGCTCAGCCAGCTGAAAATTGCCACACTGGGAAGCTCTGATGATCTGAAGGTGGGTGAGACGGCCATCGCCATTGGAAATGCACTGGGGACAGGCCAGACTGTGACCTGCGGTATTATCAGCGCTCTGGAGAGAGAAGTCACCACAGATGTGGGAACCTTTACGGAGCTTCAGACGGATGCGGCTATCAATCTGGGTTGCAGCGGCGGAGCTCTGCTGAACAGAAGAGGCGAGGTGATCGGCATCAATTCCGCGAAGGCCACCGGTGACTATGCGGAGAGCATGGGATACGCAATCCCCATTGATACCGCCATTCCTGTTCTCACGGAGCTGATTAACCGGGAGACCAGAGAGGTTGTGGAGAATCACGGTTACCTTGGTATCACGGTGGTTTCTGTTTCTGACGAAGCGAAAGAAATGTACAACATGCCTGCCGGAGCTTTTGTCTATGAAGTGACGGAAGGATCTGCGGCGGAGCAGGCTGGCATGAAGCAGGGTGACATCATTACGAAATTTGACGGTATCACCATTGATTCCAACGATGCGCTGGTGGATCTGCTGGAGTACTACGAGGCCGGTGAGACGGTAACCGTGGAGGTTCAGGTGGCTGAGAATGGAAGTTACGTGTCGAAAGAGCTTGAGGTGACGCTTCAGGCGGGAACGGAGGATTCATCCCAGGACAGTGAAGAGGTTCAGGAGGATGAGAGCGAAGAAGACCAGACGCCTGATGGGGAGAACGTAGATCCCGGTTTATCTGAGAATCCCAGAAGCTTTTACGATTACTTCTACGGCGATGAGGGAAATAACAACGGTGGATTTTTCGGAGACAATGGAATTTTCTGATTTCGAATCTGCTGCGCGGATGCGGTGATGGCCGCATAGAAGAGGGGAGTTGCTGCAAAAAATGCGGCAGCTCCTTTTTTATTGCATCCGGAAAGTTTTCTTGACGGGAAAAGGAATTTTAAACTTGGAAGCGCGGACTGGAAGAATGAGGCATGCCCATGACCGATATTTTCACCTGTTTCGGGGCAGAATGGAGAGTAGAAGATGGAAAGGAACGTCTTTGAAATGTCATAATTATGCAGAATACAGGAGGTACAGGATGTGCAGCTTTATGGAAATCACGGATGTATATGCCAGAGAGATACTAGATTCCAGGGGAAATCCCACCGTTGAGGTGGAGATACTGACGGAAGATGGCAGCGTGGGCCGGGCCGCGGTTCCCTCCGGCGCTTCCACCGGCGAGCATGAGGCCGTGGAGCTGCGGGATGGGGAGGATCGGTACCAGGGAAAGGGAGTGCAGCAGACCTGCCATTATGTGAATACCGTGCTGGCAGATGCGGTGATCGGAGAAAATGTGTACAGCCAGGAAAGAATCGATCAGATCCTGTGTAAAGAGGACGGCACGGAAAACAAATCCCGGCTGGGTGCCAATGGGATTCTGGGAGTATCCATGGCCGTGGCGGCTGCTGCGGCAAAGACATTGAATCAGCCTCTCTACCGCTATCTTGGAGGAACCTTTGCCCATCGAATGCCGGTTCCCATGATGAATATTTTGAACGGCGGCTGTCATGCGGACAATACGGTGGATCTCCAGGAATTTATGATTATGCCGGTGGGGGCGGAGGATTTTTCCGGAGGCCTGCGGATGTGCGCGGAAATTTATCATACACTGAAGAAGAGACTGAAGGAGAGAGGGCTTGCCACCTCGGTGGGAGATGAGGGCGGTTTTGCTCCGGATCTGAAGGATTCCAGGGAAGTGCTGCAGGTTATCTGCGAGGCCACGGAGGCTGCCGGATATAAAATGGGGACGGACATTGCCATCGCGCTGGACGCGGCATCCAGTGAATTGTATCAGGAGGAAAAACAGGCTTACTATTTTCCTGGGGAGAGCAGCATGACCGGACACGAGGTTTACCGCACCTCCCAGGAGATGATCTCCTATTTCGAGGAGCTGTGTGCCTCCTTCCCCATTGTGTCCATCGAGGATGGGCTGGATGAGAATGATTGGGAGGGATGGCAGGAGATGACCAGGAGGATGGGAGGCCGGATACAGTTGGTGGGAGATGATCTTTTTGTCACGAATAAGAGGCGGCTGAGTCAGGGCATTGCCCAAAAGGCCGGAAATGCCATTTTGGTGAAAGTGAATCAGATCGGGACGCTGACAGAAGCCTTTGCCGCCATGGAACTGGCCCAGCGGTGCGGATACCGGGCAATCGTATCCCACCGGTCGGGGGAGACGGAGGACTCTGCCATTGCGGATATTGCCGTGGCTGCCGGCGCCGGCCAGATTAAGACGGGCGCTCCTTGCCGGGGAGAGCGGACAGCCAAGTATAACCAGCTTTTGCGGATAGAGGATAGCCTGGGAATTCACGCGGTGTATGAGAATCCGTTTCTTTGAAGCGTGGACATCTGAGACATCGGTCATCAGGCCGCAGACCGCCTTCTGCCGAAGGCTGTCCGCGTCTGAGCAGCCATCAGGCCACAGACCCGTTGACTGCGTCAACTTTCCGCTGCTTACAGCAGCTCCGGTCTGTGGCTTGATGGGCGTTCCGCCCATCTCCAAATGATAATTCAGCCTGCAGCAAGTAAACTTGCGCAGTCTGACTCATCATTTTTCTGATGGCTGAACTATTGTAAAAAATGTGAAAATAATGGTTGAAATATCCGGGCCTCTGTGATAAACTAAATCAGTGTGACATAGGAGGTGCGGTATTTTGAGGATAGTATTGACAATTCTTTTTATTTTGATCTGTATAGCATTGACTGTAATTGTTTTGGCTCAGGAGGGAAAGGACGCAGGTCTTGGCGCCATCGGCGGTTTGAGTGATTCCTATTGGGGAAAGAACAAGTCCCGTTCCATGGAGGGAAACCTGGTGAAGTTTACCAAGTTCCTTGCTGTTGGCTTCATTGTATTTGCGGTAATCCTGAATTTGAATTTTTAAAGGATTGGAAAAGGCGAAGGCACTCTTACGGTTTGTGAGGGTGCTTTTTTCTACAGTATGAGAGAGGAATTTATGACAGCGGACGAACAGGAATTATACGAAAAGCGAAAGAAAGTCATCTATGATCTGATGTGCGATAAAACTTACGTCCCCATGAAGGAGAAGGAACTGGCCATCCTGCTTCAGGTGAGCAGGGAGGATCGGCCTGCACTCAGAAGTATGCTGAAGGATTTGATTGCAGAGGGGAAAATCGAGGTCAGTGGCCGGGGGAAATACCGGAAGGCGGCATCGAAGGCTCTGACCGGCATCTTTCTGGCCCATCCCAAGGGCTTTGGCTTTGTGCAGATTGAGGGCAGGGATGAGGATGTGTTTGTGCCGGAGAGTGAAGTGCACGGAGCGTTTCACCAGGATACGGTTCAGGTGGCGCTTCTGCCGGAGCAGAGCGGGAAGCGGGCGGAGGGAACCATTGTCCGGATCCTGGAGAGGGGAATCCGGGAGCTGGTGGGCACCTACCAGAAGGGAAGAAATTATGGGTTCGTCGTTCCGGACAACCAGCGCTTTCTGGCAGACATTTTTATTCCCAAAGAGCGGTCCGCAGGGGCGGTGAACGGCCACAAGGTTGTGGTGGAGCTGACGGACTACGGTACAGGAGGCAAAAACCCGGAGGGAAAAATCAAGACCATCATCGGGCATGTAAACGACCCGGGGACGGATATTCTCTCTGTAGTTTACAGCTACGGCCTTCCCACAGAGTTTCCGGAAAATGTGATGCGGGAAACTGCTCGGATTCCCGAACGGGTATCAGAGGAGGACAAAAAGGGGAGGCTGGATCTTCGGGACTGTCAGATGGTAACCATCGACGGGGAGGATTCCAAGGATCTGGACGATGCGGTATCTCTCACTTTCGACGGAGAAAAATATCGGCTGGGTGTGCACATCGCGGATGTGTCCCATTATGTGAAGGAGGGCAGCCCCCTGGACCGGGAGGCCCTGAAACGGGGAACCAGCGTGTACCTGGTGGACCGGGTGATCCCCATGCTGCCCCACAAACTGTCCAATGGGATCTGTTCCCTGAATGAGGGGGAGGACCGGCTTGCCTTAAGCTGTCTGATGGAGCTGGATAAAAAGGGGAATCTTCTCTCACACAGGGTGGAGGAGACCGTGATTTGTGTGGACCGCAGAATGACCTACACCGATGTGGCGGGAATATTGGAGGAGAGAGATCCGAAGCTGATGGAAAAATACGCGGCATTGGTTCCTATGTTTGAACAGATGGGAAACTTATCCCTGCTGCTCCAGGAGCAGCGCCGGAAGCGCGGAGCTATCGACTTTGATTTTCCGGAGGCCAAGATTCTTCTGAACGAGCGGGGAGTGCCGGTGGAGATTAAGCCTTATGAGCGAAACGCGGCCACCAGGCTGATCGAGGATTTTATGCTTCTTGCCAATGAGACGGTGGCGGAGGATTTTTACTGGAGAGAGGTTCCCTTCCTCTACCGGAGCCATGAGGCACCGGATCCGGAGAAGATTCAAAATTTGAGTGCCACCATCGCCAGCTTCGGATACGGTATGAAAGCCATGCGGGATGAGGTGTATCCCAAGGAGATCCAGAAGCTGCTGACTCGTGTGGCGGGGACGCCGGAGGAGCCCATGATCTCCCGCCTGGCACTGCGCTCCATGAAGCAGGCCAGATATACCAGGGAATGCATCGGCCATTTCGGCCTGGCAGCCAGATACTACTGCCACTTTACCTCTCCCATCCGCAGGTATCCGGATCTGCAGATACACCGGATCATCAAGGAGGTTCTCCGTAACGCCATGACGCAGGAGCGCCAGGAACATTATGAGGAGCTGCTTCCCGGTGTGGCGGAGCAGACCAGCAGGGCGGAGCGCACGGCGGAGGAAGCGGAGCGGGATGTGGATAAGCTGAAGAAAACCCAGTACATGCAAAGACACATTGGCGAAGTCTGTCAGGGAAGAATTTCCGGTATCACCAACTATGGGCTGTATGTGGAGCTGCCCAACACTGTGGAAGGCATGATCCATGTATCCAACATGGAGGACGACCATTACTACTACCGGGAGGAGGCTTGCGATATGGTGGGAAGTCATACGGGCAGAACCTTCCGCATGGGGGAGGCTGTGACAGTCCGAGTGCTGGACGCGGACCCAGAGAGCCGGACCATAGATTTTATTTTGGCCGAGGAGGATGAGGAAGATGGGAAAAGAGTCAGTGAAGCTGATTGCTAATAATAAAAAAGCATATCACGATTATTTCATCGAAGATACCTACGAGGCGGGGATTGCCTTGGCGGGGACTGAGGTAAAGTCTCTGCGCATGGGGAAGTGCAGCATCAAGGAATCCTTTATCCGTATCGAACAGG
>DBFBJF010000234.1:0-17789 GCA_048203265.1 Candidatus Merdiplasma sp. | reverse complement strand
CTCCGCGTCAAAGCAGATGACCCGCATATGCTCTTGGCGGCCTCCGCTCCGAATGGCCCGGCAGCCTCCCTGGAGCCCGGCAGCAGCAAAAAATATGGCGTCCGCCTGGGGATACTCCTGCAGAAAATGCTTGGTAACCTCGTAGCTCTCAAATTCATCGTCGTGGTTTTTTGATATGCCCAGAACCTGGATGTCAGGAGCAGTCTGACGAATCACATCCAGAAATCCTGCAATTCGTTCTGTGTGGCAGAGTACCTGGGAGGAGCCGGTGATGATTCCCAGGCGGGCTTTCCCACCCGTGACCAGACGCATCAGGCCCCCGGCGGTGCGGCCGCACTCATAATAATTGCTCCCTACATAAGCCAGCCGGCGGCTGCCCTGAATATCGGTGTTGGTGGTGACCACTGGGATTCCCTGTTCCACCATCCGGTTGATCTGTTCGATTACCTGGGGATCATTGTAGGGAGTGAGCACCAGTCCGTGGATGCCCTGGGAGAGCAGCTCCTTCATGGCCTCCAGCTGGGCCTCGGCATCAAAGGTGACCCGGCGGATCAGCACGGTGCAGTCGTAGGCGGCCAGCTCCTCCGCCTTTTCCGTGATCCCTTCCAGCACCGGCTGGAAAAAGGGATTCTCGGGACCGAACAGGATGACCCCGATGCGCAGCTTCTTTTTCTGGGCGGCCAGGACCATGCCGGCCCGGTTGGGTTTGTAGCCTAACGTGTTGGCGATCTGGAGTACTTTCTGGGCAGTCTGGGGGCTCACGGATCCCCGGTTGTTTAAAACCCGGTCCACGGTTCCCCTGGAAACGTTGGCCAGATCGGCGATTTCTTTCATTGTAACCATGGCAAGCCTCCTTTCGCGATCTTTGTGCCGCGGGTTTTCCCGCGCTTTTCCTCCAGCCGTATATTCTTTAGCATACCACTGGAAAAAGTCGCAAGTCAATGGCGAATATGTTACCGTGCACAATCCCAGCAAATTAGACAAAAAAATCGGTTTTAGAAGGAACGAACAAGGCCTAAAAACAGCACTTTTCACAAAGAATATAAAAGAAAAATAAAAAGCTTGAAAAGTGGACCAATTTGCAATATGATAAGTATAAACGTGCACGTGCACGGAATTCGTGAATAGTAACTGTGAATGGACAGAAAGGAGTCTGGTATGCTTTACGTAGGTATTGATCTTGGAACCTCGGCAGTGAAACTGCTGCTGATGAATGAAAAAGGTGAGATACAGAAGATTGTGTCCAAAGAGTACCCCCTGTATTTTCCCCATCCGGGCTGGTCGGAGCAGAAGCCGGAGGACTGGTACGAACAGTCCATGGCAGGATTAAAGGAACTGCTGGCTGACTGTGACAAATCCCAGGTGGCGGGCATCAGCTTCGGCGGACAGATGCATGGACTGGTGATTTTGGATGAGAAGGATCAGGTGATTCGTCCGGCTATCCTGTGGAATGATGGAAGAACCACGGAGGAGACGGACTACCTGAACCAGGTGATCGGAAAGGAAAAACTCTCCCAGTACACAGCAAACATTGCTTTTGCCGGTTTTACTGCCCCCAAGATTTTGTGGGTGAAAAACCATGAGCCGGAGAACTTCGCGAAGATCGCCAAGATTATGCTTCCCAAGGATTATCTGGCTTATCGGCTCACCGGCGTGTTCTGCACGGATGTGTCCGATGCTTCCGGTATGCTGCTGTTCGATGTGAAGAACCGCTGCTGGTCCCGGGAGATGATGGAGATCTGCTCCGTGAAGGAGGAGCAGCTGGCGAAAATTTTTGAGAGCTACGAGGCTGTGGGCTGCGTGAAGCCTGAGATCGCCGCAGAGCTTGGCATCTCTGACCAGGTGAAGGTGGCGGCGGGAGCCGGGGACAACGCGGCGGCGGCTGTGGGCACCGGGACGGTGGGAGACGGCATGTGCAATATCTCACTGGGAACCAGCGGAACCATCTTCATTTCCTCCGACAAATTCGGGGTGGACAAATACAATGCCCTTCACTCCTTCGCCCATGCGGACGGCCATTATCACCTGATGGGCTGCATGCTCTCCGCGGCGTCCTGCAACAAGTGGTGGATGGACGAGATTATCGGAACCCAGGATTACGGGAAAGAGCAGGCGAAGATCGGAAAGCTGGGTGAGAACCATGTGTTTTTCCTTCCTTATTTAATGGGCGAGAGATCTCCCCACAACGATCCTGCAGCCAGAGGAACTTTCATCGGCATGACCATGGACACCACCAGGGCGGATATGACCCAGGCGGTGCTGGAGGGCGTTGCCTTTGCTCTGAGAGATTCCTTTGAGGTGGCAAAATCCCTGGGGATTCAGATTGAGAGGACAAAGATCTGCGGCGGCGGAGCCAAGAGTCCTCTGTGGAAAAAGATGATCGCCAACATTCTGGGGATCAAGGTGGATGTGATTGAGAGCGAGGAAGGCCCGGCTATGGGCGGCGCTATGCTGGCGGCTGTGGCCTGCGGGGAGTACCCGGATGTGGTGTCGGCGGCGAAGAGCATCGTGAAGATTGTGGATACCATTGATCCTGACCCGGAACTGGTGGAGAAGTACAATGCCCGCTATGAGCAGTTCAGAAAAATTTATCCCACAGTGAAGGATCTGTTCCCCCAGATCAGTTGAGCGTTTCGAGGAAAGAGTGTATAATAGACACGAGGAGGTTTTACATATGGAGATTAAGAAGATTACAGACCCTGCATTTCAGAAATATGGCCGCATCATCCGTGATGTGGACTTTTCCGGGCTGGTGGAGAAGCTGATGAAAGCCACTCCCCTTCCCGACGATGTGGCTTACGTGGCGTCCGTGCCGGAGCTGGAGGCTCTGCCCGTGTTTGAAGAGCTTCAGACCAAAATCTACGGCGAGCTGCCCATCCAGGTGGGCTACTGCAACGGCCATAACCACAAGCTGAACGCCTTTGAGTATCATCGCTGCTCTGAGGTGAACGTTGCCGCCATGGATGCGGTGCTGATCCTGGGAGCCCTTCAGGATGTGACGGAGGATTATACCTATGATACCTCCAAGGCCGAGGCTTTCCTGCTTCCCAAGGGAACTGCGGTGGAAGTGTACGGAACCACCCTGCACTACGCTCCGGCCAATCAGGGGGACGCCGGTTTCCGCGTGGCCATTGTTCTGCCCAAGGGAACGAACCTGGATCTGGAGAAAGCCCATCAGGGCGGCGAGGACGGACATCTGACCGCCAAGAACAAATGGCTGCTGGGCCATCCGGAGGGCGGACTGCCCGAGGGAAGCCCCATGGGACTGATCGGCGAGAACCTGACCGTGGAGTAGGCGCAGGAGTCTGCCTGACCGCTGCCGATGACGGCGCGGCCCGTATTTTACGGTAACCGGCAGCGAACGATCGCTGTTTATGTGCAACTAAGAAAGTGCTGATTTCATCAGCGCTTCCTTAAACCGGCACCCGCCTTGCGGGGAGCCGAAATAAAATCACAGGAGGATGATAGAAATGATTAACATTCCCAAAGTAAAAGTTGGTATCGTGGCAGTCAGCAGAGACTGCTTCCCGGAATCCCTTTCCGTGAACAGACGGAAAGCGCTGGTGGAGGCCTACAAGGCAAAATATGATGAGAACGACATCTATGAGTGCCCTGTCTGTATCGTGGAGAGCGAGATCCACATGGTTCAGGCTCTGGAGGATGTGAAGAAGGCAGGCTGCAACGCGCTGGTTGTTTACCTTGGAAACTTCGGACCGGAGATCTCCGAGACTCTGCTGGCAAAGCATTTTGAGGGACCGAAGATGTTTGTCGCTGCAGCTGAGGAGACTCAGAATGACCTGACGGATGGCCGCGGTGATGCCTACTGCGGTATGCTTAACGCCAGCTACAACCTGATGCTGCGCAACATCCGCGCCTACATTCCCGAGTATCCGGTAGGTACTGCCAATGAGTGCGCGGACATGATCCATGAGTTCCTTCCCATTGCCCGGGCCGTGGTTGGACTGTCCAAACTGAAAATCTTCAGCTTTGGTCCCCGTCCGCTGAACTTCCTGGCCTGCAACGCACCCATCAAGCAGCTGTACAATCTGGGTGTGGAGATCGAAGAGAACTCCGAGCTGGATCTGTTTGAGGCGTTTAACAAGCATGCCGGCGACGCCCGCATCCCCGATGTGGTGAAGGATATGGAGGCTGAGCTGGGCGAGGGCAACAAGAAGCCCGAGGTTCTGGCAAAGCTTGCCCAGTATGAGCTGACCCTGTTAGACTGGATCGAGGACCACAAGGGTTACAGAGAGTACTTCTGTATCGCTGGAAAATGCTGGCCCGCATTCCAGACTCAGTTCGGCTTCGTGCCCTGCTATGTAAACAGCCGTCTCACCGGCCGCGGCATCCCCGTTTCCTGCGAGGTAGATATCTACGGCGCGCTCAGTGAGTTCATCGGAACCTGTGTCAGCAACGATGCAGTTACTCTGCTGGACATCAACAACTCCGTGCCGGCTGATATGTACGAGGAGTCCATCAAGGACAAATTTAACTATACTCACAAGGATACCTTCATGGGCTTCCACTGCGGCAATACCTGCAGCTCTAAACTCACAGAGCATGTGATGAAGTATCAGAAGATTATGGCCAGAAGTCTTCCGGTGGAAGTGACCAATGGAACTCTAGAGGGAGACATTGTTCCCGGCGACATCACCTTCTACCGCCTGCAGAGCACTGCGGACAACATCCTGCGCGCTTATGTGGCTGAGGGCGAGGTTCTTCCGGTTGCCACCAAGTCCTTCGGAGGCATCGGCGTGTTCGCTATCCCGGAGATGGGACGTTTCTACCGTCATGTGCTGATCGAGGGCAATTACCCCCATCATGGCGCGGTAGCTTTCGGCCATTACGGAAAGGCACTGTTTGAGGTATTCAAGCTCATCGGCGTTTGCCCGGACGAGATCGGATACAATCATCCGGCCAGCGTTCCCTACAGAACCGAGAACCCCTTCAAATAAAAAGAAAAGAGGCCTGCTGAAAGCGGGCTGATCTTCAGGGAGCTGTCACAATAGTGGCAGCTCCCACTTTTTACTTGCGGAACCTATTGTCATAGGATAAAATGAGAGTAGCTGTGAGAAAGAATTGTTACTGTGAATAGTAACAAAGAATTAGGGAAGCACTGATTTAATCAGCGTTTCCTTAGAACAGACCACATATCATATGCACAGACAAGAACACAGTTGGGGAAGGAGACGAAAACTATGACAGTGACAAAGAAAAATTTTGGCAAGGCAAAGGATGGCCGGGAACTGAGCCTGTTCGCCCTGTCTAATGAGCGGGGGATGAGTGTGAGCGTGTCGGATCTGGGGGCCACCCTGGTATCCATCATCCTGCCGGATAAGAATGGCAGAGAGCGGGATGTGATTCTGGGCTTCGACGGACCGGAGGGATACTATGAGGGCACCTGCTTTTTCGGCGCGGTGATCGGCCGCAGCGGCAACCGCATCGATAAGGGCCGCTTCACCATAAATGGAAAGACTTATCAGCTGGACATCAATGACAATGAGAATAACCTGCACAGCGGAAATGACGGATTCGACAAGAGAGTCTGGGAGACCGGGCAGGTGACGGATGACAGCGTCACCTTCCTGATGAAGGACGGGGACGGGCAGCAGGGTTATCCCGGTAATTTTCAGTGCAGCATTACCTATACTCTGACGGATGAGAATGAGCTGTTCCTTCATTATAAAGGGAGCTGCGATCAGGATACCGTGGCCAACATGACGAATCATGTGTATTTTAATCTGGCGGGACATGCTTCCGGGGATGTGCTGGGACAGGAGCTGAAGCTCTCGGCCAAATCCTATACTCCGGTGCGGGATTCCCAGGCGATTCCCACAGGGGAGATTGTCCCGGTGGCGGGGACACCCATGGATTTCACCCAGGGTAAGCCCATTGGCAGAGACATCGACGCGGACTTTGAACAGTTGAAATTTGTGGGAGGCTACGACCACAATTTTGTGCTGAAAAAGGATAAGGGCGCGGTGGAAAAATTCGCGGAGGCCTACTGCCCGGAGAGCGGGATCTGTCTGGAGGCGTACACGGACCTCCCCGGTGTTCAGTTCTATGCCGGAAACTTCATCACCCCCGAGCCTGTGGGCAAGGGAGGCACGGTGTACGGCAAACGCAGCGGTTTCTGCCTGGAATCGCAGTTTTATCCCAACGCCGTTAATCAGGAGGGATTTGCCAGCCCCATCCTGAAGGCGGGAGAGCAGTACGATACCACCACCTGCTATAAGCTGTACGTGAGATAATTGAAAACAGGACAAAATTGTGAAAAAACGGAAATAGACCACAATTTTGTCCTGTTTTTTTGCCCGGAAATCCGGATAAGCGTAAAAATAGATAGAAATAAACTAAATGAATCTATTTTATGAAAAATAGATATATGATAATATATTTTTGTCACAGAGATTGGAAAGAAGTGACAAAGAAAAATAACGAGATGGAGGTATATCATGAGAAAGCTTAGCAAAATTTCACTGGCAGTAGCCACTGTCGCAGCACTCGGCGCAATGTCCACCAGCGTACTGGCAGATGAGGCAGCAACACAGAAGATCGGCCTTTCAATGCCCACACAGTCTTTGGAGCGTTGGAACAGAGACGGTTCCTATCTGCAGCAGCAGTTTGAGGCCGCTGGCTACGAAGTAGAAGTTACATATTCCGATAACAATGTTGACCGTCAGGTAAATGATATTCAGAACATGATCTCCGATGGTGTAAACCTTCTGGTTATCGCCGCTATCGATGGCGAGGCTCTGAACACCGTTATGGACGAGGCTGAGGCCGCTGGTATCCCGGTAATCGCTTACGACCGTCTGATCATGCACGATGGCGTTTCCTACTATGTATCCTTTGATAATTATAGTGTGGGCGTTTTGCAGGGCCAGTATGTCATTGACACTCTGGATCTGGACAACGCGGGTGATGCAACCTACAACATTGAGTTCACCGCAGGTGATCCCGCTGACAACAACGCACCGTTCTTCTTCAACGGCGCATATGATACTCTGGCACCCTACATTGAGGCTGGTACTCTGGTAGTTCCCTCCGGTCAGACAGATTTTGATACTGTTGCTACTCCCGCATGGGACAGCCAGACCGCTATGGAGCGTATGCAGAACATCCTGGCTTCCTACTATGCAGACGGAACCCAGCTTGACGTTGCCCTCTGCTCCAACGACTCCACCGCTCTTGGCGTGACCCAGGCGATCCAGTCTGACTATGCTGGCGACAACACCGTAATCATCACTGGTCAGGACGGTGACGAGGCAAACCTGGCTAACATCGTTGACGGACTTCAGTCCATGACTGTTTATAAAGCAGTGGCCAACGAGGCCGTTGTAACTCTGGATCTGGCTCAGGCTATCCTGAACGGAGACACCATCGATGAGTCTCTGATTGAGAACTCCGGCTGGGATTTCGACTGCGCATATGACACCGAGTCCTATGAGACTTCCGAAGGAAATGCTTGCCCGTCCTTCCTGCTGACTCCGGACGTTGTAACCGCTGACAACATGGTTGAGAAGCTGGTTGATACCGGATACTATACTCAGGATGCTGATGGATATCTGCATCCGACAGCATAATCTGTCTGACAATGAAATAAAATTGGGTGGGCGGGACCAGTCGTCCCGCCCATTTTTAGGGAAAGGAGGATACTCATTTTGGCTGACAACATTCTGGTGATGAAAAACATCACAAAAGAATTCCCCGGCGTGAAGGCGCTGGACAATGTAAATCTGGAAGTTCAGCGAGGTGAGATTCATGCGTTGATCGGTGAAAACGGCGCCGGGAAGTCCACCCTGATGAATGTGCTGAGCGGACAGTATCCCTACGGCAGCTACACGGGCACCGTTACTTATGAGGGACAGGAGTGTCGCTTTAAGAGATTGAGCGACAGTGAAGCGAAAGGTATCGTAATTATCCACCAGGAGCTGGCTCTGATACCGCTGCTCTCCATCGGAGAGAATATGTTCCTGGGCAATGAAATTAAGAACAAGATGGGTTATATCGATTGGGATAAAACCTACAGTGAGGCTGAAAAACATATGGCGCAGGTGGGACTGAAAGAGTCCGCACAGACGCTGATTAAAGATATCGGAACAGGCAAACAGCAGCTGGTGGAGATCGCGAAGGCCTTCTCCAAGGATGTGAAACTTCTGATTTTGGACGAGCCCACATCCTCCCTGAACGATGAGGATGCCAAGATGCTGCTGGATCTTTTGATTGAGTTCAAGAAAAAAGGGCTTACCTCCATCATTATTACACATAAACTGAACGAGATTATCTACTGCGCGGACCGGGTAACCATCCTGCGTGACGGCAGCACCATCGAGACCCTGACTAAGGGCAAAGATGATCTGAGCGAAGATCGTATCATCAGAGGCATGGTAGGCCGTGAGATGGACGACCGGTATCCCTCCAGAGAGCATAAGGTTGGCAAAGATGTGATGCTGGAGGTGAAAAACTGGACGGTGCATCATCCCCTCTACTCGGAAAAAATCGTGGACAACAATATTTCCTTCAATGTACATAAGGGCGAAGTGGTCGGCTTCTCCGGACTGCAGGGCGCAGGCCGTACCGAGCTGATGATGTCCATCTTCGGAAAGAGCTACGGCAGCCGAATCAGCGGTGATCTGTATGTGAAGGGACAGAAAGTGGATCTGAAGAACCCGGAGGCAGCCATCCGTCACGGCATTGCCTATGTGACGGAGGATCGGAAAACCAACGGGCTGATCTTGGATGAGTCCATCCGCTTCAACACCACGCTGGCCCGTCTCTCCAAGGTTTGTCATAACGGCATCATCGATGTGGATAAGGAAGTTTTTGAGGCCGAGAAGATGAGAAAAGAGATGGGAACAAAAACTCCTTCCGTGGAGCAGCGCATCGGAAACCTTTCCGGAGGTAACCAGCAGAAAGCACTGCTGGGCAAGTGGATGTTCGCTGAGCCGGATATTCTGATCCTGGACGAGCCCACCCGCGGCATCGATGTGGGCGCCAAGTATGATATTTACTGTCTGATCAACGAGATGGTTTCCAAAGGCAAGGCCGTGATCATGGTTTCCTCTGAGATGCCGGAGCTTCTGGGGATGTGCGACCGGATCTACGTGATGAGCGAGGGGCGGCTGGCCGGTGAGCTGAGCGCCCAGGAAGCCACCCAGGAAAAGATTATGTCCTGCATCATGAGCACGTTCCGGCAGGATGTGAAATAAGAAAGGAGAAAAAAGATGTCATCGAAAGTGAAAGATTTTCTGCAGAAATACACCATGGTTCTGGCCCTGGTAGTAGTATTCATTTTATTCTGCGGCCTCACCGGCGGAAGACTGCTGTACGCCCAGAACATGTCAAACCTGATGCTTCAGAACGGCTACGTGCTGGTAATGGCCTGTGGTATGCTGCTCTGTATCCTGACCGGAGGTAACATCGACCTGTCCGTAGGATCTGTGATCTGTTTTGTGGGCGGCGTTGCGGCCGTATTGTTGAGCAACTATGGAGTGAACCCCATTCTCACCATCCTGATCTGTCTGGTGATCGGCCTGGCAGTAGGATGCTGGCAGGGATTCTGGATCGGCTATGTCCGCATTCCTCCGTTCATCACTACCCTGGCTGGTATGTTCATGTTCCGTGGTTTCGGCCGTCTGGTGCTGAGTAATAAGACTTTGGCAATCAGAGATACCGGCTTCCTTGGTATTTTCACCAACTATGTACAGATCCCCGGCCTGGACGATACCAGCCGCTGGTCTGCGCTGGTCGTGGGCGTGGTTGTGGCTGCCTATATACTGGTGAGCACGGCAAGATCCAGAGCCAACAAGGCGAAGAAGGGGTATCGTCAGAATTCAGCGGTGGCCGACTACGGCAGAGCCATCATCATCGCGGCTTTGCTTATCTGGTACAGCAATATGCTGAGACAGTACAGAGGTATCCCCTTCATGCTGATCTGGGTAGTTGTGATCTGCCTGATCTACAACTTCATCACCTCAAAGACCGCCTTCGGACGTTATTTCTACGCAGTGGGCGGCAACGAGAAAGCAACCCAGCTTTCCGGTATTGATACCAATAAGATTTACTTCATCGCTTACGCCAACATGGGTCTTCTGGCAGGTCTGGCCGGACTTCTGTGTGCAGCCCGTGTGGGTTCCGTAAACGGCAGCACCGGTGAGTCCTTCGAGATGGATGCCATCGGTTCCTGTTTCATCGGCGGCGCTTCCGCATACGGCGGCAGCGGTACTATCGGCGGTGTTGTAATCGGTGCTCTGCTTCTGGGTGTCATCAACATGGGTATGTCCATCATGGGTATCGGTGATTCCTGGCAGTACGTGGTAAAGGGTGCCGTGCTTTTGGTAGCCGTTATCTTCGATGTGGTCTCCAACCGGAAAAAGAACTAATTGAATCAAGACGCAAAGATACAGGCAGTCCTCACGACAGACCGTGGGGCTGCCTGTTTTTGGATATGGATCTTTAGTGAAAAAAAGATTGCTTTTACAGGTCTTTTGTTGTAGAATATAAAGGCTCTGTATCTGCTTGGCACACATTGGAATTTGTGGAGCGGACAGCATACAGGCTAGAAAAACGAAAGAGGTGTTTAAATTCGATGGATTTACTTGTGTACGCACTGAAACGCATCGGGGTATCCATCATGACTCTGCTTCTGGTGGCGGCCATCACATTCTTCCTGATGAACGCGGTCCCCGGAAGCCCCTTCATGACGGAGAAATCTACCCCCCAGCAGATCGAACAGGCCAACATCAAATACGGTCTGGACAAACCGGTTCCGGTCCAGTTTGTCAACTATATTAAGAATCTGCTGAAAGGAGACATGGGAACTTCCCTGAAAATGCAGCAGGATACCCCTGTGACCACGATCTTGTTCGGACAGGGAAAATTCGGCCGCTCCATCCGGCTGGGTGTGGCCGCGTTGGTGGTGGCGGTGCTGGTGGGTATCCCTCTGGGATGTCTTGCCGCCTACTACAGAGGAAAATGGATTGACAACGTGCTCCGGGTGCTTACCACCCTGGGAGTAGCCATGCCAAGCTTCGTGATCGCAACCCTGATGCTGTTCGGGTTCGGCGTCCACCTGGGGTGGTTCCCTGTCCAATCGGGTAACCTGGAAACCCCCATTACCTATGTGATGCCGGTGATCTGTCTGGCGTTCTATCCTTCCTGCTATATTGCAAAGCTGACCAGAACCAGTATGCTGGATTCCATCAGCCAGGACTATATCCGTACGGCCAGGGCCAAGGGTGTGAAGACCAAGGTGATTCTCTTCAAGCATGCCCTGAGAAACTCCCTGATCCCGGTTATTACCTATCTGGGCCCCCTGACGGCCAGCATTATCACAGGTTCTCTGGTGGTGGAGCAGATTTTCAATATCCCGGGTGTGGGCAACTACTTTGTATCCAGCATCTTAAACCGTGACTATCCTATTATTATGGGTACCACGATTCTGCTGGGCTGCCTGATTGTGGTGATGAACCTGGTGGTGGACATCGCCTACAAGATTGTGGACCCGCGGATCAATATTACGAAGAAAGGCAATTAATCCATGGAAGGACATAAGACAATTCAGATTTTTCATACTGACGCCGATCAGATCATGGAAATGAACCAGATCTCGGCGGATGATTTTGCCTCTGCCACTCCGGATGAGAAGGAATCCATGGTGCAGATGCATAAGAGCGTCTCCTACTGGCGGGACGCCTGGAGAAGATTTCGGCGAAACCATGTGTCCATGGGCGCCCTGGGGGTATTTATCCTGATTCTGCTCTTCTCCTTTGTTGGACCTTATTTTATTCCCTACAGCTACGAGGACCAGTACCGCAGTGCCCAGAAACTGGCGCCCATGCAGTACTCTGAGACGGAGCAGATGGTGAGAAACGTTCTGAACAGCGGAGTGGACGGCGTGTACGCCACCTCCCTGAAGTCCGGCTCTCTCACGGCCATCAGGAAGGGAGACTGGTATTTCACAGCGGAGGGGGAGACTTACGCCTTTTCCCTTGATAAGGGAATCGAGAAGGCTACCCTGATTTTTGACGCGGACGCTGAGGTCCCGGTGTACGTGGGCTATGACAGCGACTATGACGCGGAGACCGGTGAGTATACGGAGGTGACTCCCATCGAGACCACCGGCACTCCAGCGGAGGGAGCCCAGGAACTGAAGCTGGATAAGAGCGTGTTCCCCCATGTGTTCGGTACCGACTCCCAGGGCCGGGACCTGATGGCCCGGTGTATGTACGGTTCCCGGGTGTCCATCATCATCGGTGTGGTGGCGGCCCTGATCGTGCTGGTGATCGGATCCCTCTACGGTTCCATCGCCGGATTTGTGGGCGGCAAGGTGGATTTTGTCATGATGCGTATCGTGGACCTGATCTACTCCGTGCCGGATGTGCTCATCGTGCTGCTGCTGCAGGTGGTGCTGAAGGAACCTCTGCAGGCCTGGTTTGATGGTTCCAGCAATCCGGTGGTGGAGGCCATGTCCACCCTGGGTGTAGGTATCGTGAGTATCTTCATCACCTTCGCCCTGCTCTACTGGGTAGGTATGTCTCGGATCATCAGAGGCCAGGTGCTCTCCCTGAAAGAGCAGGAGTATGTGACGGCGGCCAGAGTGCTGGGAGCTTCTTCCTCCCGTATCATCCGACGCCATCTGCTGCCCAACTGTGTGGGCCAGCTGATTATCTCCACCTGCCTGCAGATACCCTCAGCCATTTTCCTGGAATCATTCCTTTCCTATCTGGGATTGGGTGTGTCGGCGCCCATGGCGTCCCTGGGTTCTCTCTGCTCTGACGCGAAGGAGACGTTTCTGCTGTTTCCCTACCGGCTGCTGTTCCCCGCCATTCTGCTCAGCCTGATCGTGCTGACCCTGAACCTGGTGGGAGATGGTCTGCGGGATGCCCTGGATCCCCGCCTGAAGAATTAAGGAGGAAGCCATGAGTGAGAATCTGTTAGAAGTAAAAGATCTGAAAGTCTCCTTCTTCACCCCCGCCGGGGAGGTGAAGGCGGTGGACGGTATTAGTTATACTATAAAAGAGAATGAGGTGATGGGCATCGTGGGCGAGTCCGGTTCCGGAAAGTCCGTGGAAGCCTACTCCATCATGGGCCTGCTGCAGCAGCCCGGCAAAGTGGTGGGGGGAAGCATCACCTTCGATGGAGAGGACGTACTCTCCTTCACCAAGGAGCAGCAGCGCCAGTTCCGCGGCCAGAAGACGGGCATGATTTTTCAGAACCCTATGACCTGCTTAAATCCGGTGTACACCATCGGGGACCAGCTCATGGAGGCCCTGCGCTGCCATGATAAGTCTATCTCCAGGAAAGAAGCCAAAAAGCGTGCCATTGAGATGCTGGAGCTGGTGGGCATCAACAACGCGGACAAGCGGGTGGAGCAGTACCCCCACGAGTTCTCCGGCGGTATGCGCCAGCGTGCCATGATCGCCATGGCCATGATCTGCCAGCCCAGGCTGCTCATTGCCGATGAGCCCACCACGGCTTTGGATGTGACGATCCAGGCCCAGATCCTGGAATTGATGAAGGATCTGCAGAAGAAGACGGGAATGGCTATCATCTTCATCACCCACAATCTGGGAGTGGTGGCCGAGATCTGCGACCGGGTCAGCGTCATGTACGCGGGCCATATCATGGAGCAGGGAAACGTAAACGACATCTTCTATTCACCGGCTCATCCCTACACCAAGGGACTGCTGCGATCCATGCCGAACCTGGGTGATGAAGAGCGGACAAGGCTGATCCCCATCGAGGGAACGCCGGTGGATCTGCTGGATCCCCCCAAGGGCTGCAGCTTCGGACCCCGCTGCGAGCATTGCATGAAGGTGTGCCTTACCAAGAAGCCTCCTCTGATGGAGGTGGGTGACGGCCACGTTTCCGCGTGCTGGCTGCATTTGAAGGAGATGGAAGAACAGCAGAAGGCGGCAAAGGAGGAGAAGGCATGAGCGAAGAACGGAAGAAATTAGTGGAAGTGGAAAAACTTCGCAAATACTTTCCTGTGAAGGCCGGGTTCATGAAGACCAACTATGTGCAGGCGGTGCAGGATGTATCTCTTCATATTTTTAAGGGAGAGACCCTGGGCCTGGTGGGAGAGTCCGGCTGCGGAAAGACCACCTTTGGCCGGACCCTGCTGCAGCTGTATACCCCCACTTCGGGAAAGATTGTGTATGATGGGAAAACCATTTTTGACAGCGAGAAGGGGATTCATGAGAATATGCATCCCTATCGCCGGAAGATGCAGCTCATCTTCCAGGACCCTTCCGCCTCCCTGGACCCCAGGATGACGGTGGGAGAGATCATCGGCGAGGCGCTGGATATTCATAAATTGTATCAGGGAAAGAAGGAGCGGCAGGAGAGGATCAATGAGCTGCTGACCCAGGTGGGATTAAACTCGGAGCATTCCAATCGCTTCCCCCATGAGTTTTCCGGCGGACAGCAGCAGAGAGTGGGGATCGCCAGAGCCCTGGCGGTGGAGCCGGAGTTTATCGTCTGTGACGAGCCCATCTCCGCGCTGGACGTGTCCATCCAGTCCCAGGTGGTGAATATGCTGGAGGATCTGCAGGAGCAGATCGGACTGACCTATCTGTTCATCGCCCATGACCTGTCGGTGGTGCGCCACATCTCCAACCGGATCGGCGTGATGTACCTGGGCTGCCTGGTGGAGCTGGCGGAGAGCTATGAGCTGTGCGCCCATCCCATTCATCCCTACGCCCAGACCCTGCTGTCGGCGGTGCCCATAGCGGATCCTGTCAAGACCAGGAGCCGTCAGAGAATCCTGCTGGAGGGAGATATTCCCAGCCCCTTAAATCCGCCCAGCGGCTGCCGGTTCCACACCCGGTGCCCCTACGCCACGGAGAAGTGTTCCCAGCAGATGCCGGAGCTGAAGGAGTACTCCCCGGGCCATTACGCCGCCTGCCACATGCTGGATAAGTAAGCATTAGGCTGGACAAGGGAAGGAAAAAACGATATAATAAACTAACGTTACAGCACTGCTAACCGCAGTTTTGTAAATAAATCAAATCTAATGAAAAGGGAGGATTTTTTTCATGAAGAAAGCATTGTCTTTAGTGCTTGCGCTTGGCCTGGCAGCGTCCAGCATGAGCGTACCCGTTTTCGCGGAAGAGGGCGGCGAGTTCAATATCAGAGCTTGTATCGCTTCTGAGCCGGAAACCCTGGATCCCAACATGGAGAGCTCTGTGGACGGAGCTGTGTACTCCATGCATCTGTTTGAGGGTCTGATGAAGTACAGCAACACGGATACGTCCGCCGCTGAGGGGGATGACCGCGTTAAGGTGATGGAGTACGACTACGGCCAGGCAGAGTCCTACGATGTGTCCGAGGACGGGCTGACCTACACCTTCCATCTGCGCGATGACGCTGTCTGGAGCGACGGCGAGCCGGTAACTGCCCAGGACTTCGTATATTCCTGGCAGAGAATCGTCAATCCGGAGACCGCTGCGGACTATGGCTATATTCTGAATGGCGTAGTGAAGAATGCCGCGGCAATCAATGGCGGAGAGATGGATCCCAGCGAGCTGGGCGTGGAGGCTGTTGATGACAAGACTCTGGAAGTGACTCTGGAGAATGAATGCCCGTATTTCGTTGGCCTTTGCGCGTTCGCTGCTCTGATGCCCCTGCGCCAGGATGTGATCGAGGAGTACGGCAACGAGTGGACCAACCCCGGAAACATGGTTTCCAACGGCGCCTTCGTGCTGACTGCCTGGGAGCATGACAACTACATTGAGATGAGCCGCAACGATCTGTACTACGATCCCGCCGGCCCTGACAAGATCACCTGGTATCTGAGCGACAGCCAGTCCGCGCAGCTGGCCGCTTATCAGGCAGGCGAGTACGACTTCTTCTATGATGTGCCCAACGACCAGATTTCCACTATGATGGATAATGGTGAGCTGTTCACTGCGGATCAGATCTGTACCTACTACATCTATCTGAGCTGTGACAACATTCCTGACTGGAGAGTGCGCGCTGCGATCAATCTGGCCATCGACCGCGAGAACATTGTGGAGAACGTAACCCAGGGCGGACAGACTCCTGCTACCGGTCTGGTGGCTGCAGGTATCACCGACAGCGAGGGCAATGAGTGGACCAGCGTGGTTGGCGAGCCCCTGTGGGATGGCCTTGCCGCTATGTATCCCGATGCTGATCTGACCACCTACAGCGGACGCTGCGATCTGGCAGTTCAGCTGTTGGATGAGGCTGTGGCAGATGGATATGATACTTCCACCACCATCACCTACGAGTACAACACCTCTGAGGCACACAAAGCTATCGCTGAGGCCGTGCAGGCTGATGTGGCCAACGTGCTGGGCCTGAACATCACTCTGAACAACTCCGAGTGGCAGACCTACACCAACAACCTGAGCGAGGGTAACTTCGGCATCGCCCGTATGGGATGGTCTGCGGATTACGATGACGCCATCACCTACATCGAGCTGTTCACCAACGGAAACAGCTACAACTACGGTCACTGGGTAAATGATGAGTACACAGATCTGATCAATCAGATCAAGACCATGCCCGGCGGCGAGGAGAGAGACGCTCTGATGGAGCAGGCTGAGGCCATGCTCTTTGAGGAGGGCGGATTTGCCATCGCTCCCCTGTACTTCTATGTACAGCCCTACTGCCTGCAGGGTGGTATCAGCAACGTAGGCTGGACTCCCCTGGGATACTTCAACTTCCATCACGCAACCCAGGATGCGGCTGCGGAATAAGATCCACAGGTTTTGGAGTTTGTTTACAACTGCATAAAATCTATGATATGATAAGAGTGTCGGATTTTCCGACACTCTTATTTATATGACAGGAAAGAAAGCGGCTTGGTGAGATAAGATGAAGAAGGCGATGGTGCCCCTGGTGGCAATTTTGACCGTGCTCACGGTTCTGGTGGCAGTGATCTGGGTGAGATACGCCCGGGATGTGAGGGAGATTCCTCTGCCGGAGGATTCCCCGGTGGTCTACGACCGGCACTATATTATGATTTCCCAGGAGAAATCCGGGATGTGGGAGTCTATCTATGAGAGCGCCAGGAAGGATGCGGCGGAGAATGGCGTGTATCTGGAGTGGGCCGGATGGGACGGAACCAACAATTATACAGCGGCGGACTGCATGCGGATCGCCATTGCATCCCAGGTGGATGGGATCATCCTCTATTCCGATGGAAGCAGCGGGCTGACGGAGCTGATCGATGAGGCCATGGGAGCAGGGATCCCAGTGGTGACCGTGCTGAACGATGATACGGACAGCCAGCGAATCAGCTATGTGGGAGTCAACACTTATCAGCTGGGGGATGTCTGCGGGGAGCAGGTGTTGGGACTTCTGGAGGAAGGGGAGAATCAGATCATGGTGATCACCAGCTCCTCCGCGGAGGATGTGAGTACCAACCTGATGTACTCCCAGATGAACCGGGTGATTGCCAGAGGAAAGAAGGGCAGCCAACAGGTGAGTCTCTCCACCTGCACCATCGAGGGAAATACGAATTTTGACGCGGAAGAAGTGATCCGGGATATTTTTGTCAACTCGGAAACCCTTCCTGATATACTGATCTGCCTGGATACTACCTCGGCAGAATGTGCCTGCCAGGCAGTGGTGGATTACAATGAGGTGGGAAACGTGGACATCATCGGCTACTATGCTTCAGATACCATCGTGGACGCCACCCAGCGGGGCGTGGTGTCCATGACCATCAGCCTGGATTTGGAGGAAATCGGCAATTTCTGTGTAGACGCGCTGGACGAGTATCTGGATCAGGGATATGTGAGCAATTATTTTAATGT
>DBFBJF010000233.1:0-2669 GCA_048203265.1 Candidatus Merdiplasma sp. | reverse complement strand
GAGCTGGGAGCGGCAGAAATCATCGCCTTTCCGGCCGCCCGGTGCGTGTCCAGGCCGGAGGAGCGGGCTTTGGGGAAGAAGCTGGAGCGGTGGCAGAAAATTGCGGCTTCTGCGGCGGAGCAGTCCGGCCGGGGGCGGATTCCCCAGGTGACGGTGCTGCCCACCTATGCTGCGGCGCTGGCAGAAGCGGCCAAGGCAGACGTCCCCCTTCTGTTTTACGAAAATGAGGAGGGGAACACCCTCTCCATGTCCCTGAGCCGGAAGCCGGGCTTTGCCTCTGTCAGCCTGGTCACAGGGCCGGAGGGAGGGCTGGAGCCGGAAGAGGTGGCCCAGGCCAGACAGGCCGGGCTGGAGATTTGCAGTCTGGGCCGCCGCATTTTGCGCTGCGAGACCGCCCCGCTGTGTGCGCTGACCGCGGTGATGTTTGCTGCGGGAGAATTTTAGTTTGTAGCAACCAACGGAATATTATGTCAAGCTGTAGCGGCGGGTATTCCGAATTCGCCGAACATGGGAGAGAAACGCAAGATGTTTCCGCCGGGCGGACACATGGTGTATAGACTGGTATGATCATTTACAGAAAAGCCGGGGGGATCGTTTACAGTTTTCAAGGTAAAATGGAAGGACAACGCTCAGAAGAAAGAGGTGCTGAGGAATGTCCTGGAAGGAGAAAACTGTGGAACAGAGCAGAGAGGAATTCGTGCTGGCGGCGCTGTGCGGGGAGGATAGTATTAGCGAGCTGTGCCGGAAGGCGGGGATATCGCGCCCAACGGCGTACAAGTGGATCCGACGGTATCAGGCGGGGGAGCCGCTGTCGGACCGGAGCCATACCACGCGTGGCCATCCCAACCGGACGCCGCCGGAGACAGAGGCGTTGATCCTGGAGGCGCGGACGCGGCACCCTACTTGGGGAGGCCGGAAGCTGATACGGTATCTGCAAGACAAAGGCTATCAAAACTTGCCGGCGGCTAGCACCGCAACGGAGATCCTCAAGCGCGGTGGACGCATCTCTCCGGAGGAGAGCGAAGCCCACAAGCCCTATCGCCGTTTCCAGAAGGAGGAGCCCAACCAGCTGTGGCAAATGGATTTCAAGGGCCACTTCGCCATGGCAGACGGCAGGAGATGCCACCCACTGACCATGAGCGACGACTGCTCCAGGAAGCTTCTTTGCCTGGACGCGTATGACAATGAGCGGTGGAAAAGCGTAGAACGGAGCCTTTTGCGGGTATTTTCAGAATATGGGCTCCCTGACGCCATCCTCTCAGACAATGGACCGCCTTGGGCAGATCACACCAACGGCTATACCCCCTATGAGATCTGGATGATGCAGCTGGGCATCCTGCCAATGCATGGCCGGGCCCTGCACCCCCAGACGCAGGGCAAAGAGGAACGGTTTCATCGGACGTTGAAGGAAGATGTCCTGAAGCGGTACACGATCCGAGATCTGGTGGAGGCCCAGAGCATCTTTGACCACTACCGGGAGGAATACAATGTGGAGCGTCCTCATGCGGCCCTTAACTATGATGTGCCGGAGAAGCACTACCGTTCCAGCGCGCGGAAGCTGCCCAGCACCTGGGGTGAGCCGGAGTACGATGCTGGTGCGACCTTGCGCAAGGTGAACTGTAAAGGGTACTTATCCATTCAGAAGCACAGATATTACCTAAGCGAATCTTTTGCCGGGAAGTATGTGGAACTGCTTTTTCGTTCTGAGAATAAGGTCCGGGTATGCTATGGAGCGTACAAGATCGCTAAGATCAATTTGTCTGAAAAGCTCTTCATTTCCAGAAAGATCTATCCCAGAGACCTGTAAACCATCATCCCGAACATTCTGTAAACAATCCGGCCTTGACAACATGGGTCCGCCCCTACGGGGAATCGGGAGAATGGGAAGAAGTAATCCGACGTATTTTGTCATTTGAATGCCCCATTTTGTGCAGAAAATCGGTATATTTTGCGGCAACGTCAAAAAGTCCATTCATGCACCACATGGGGATCTCTCCGTAGGGGCGGACCCATGTGTCCGCCCTTGGTAGGCACTTCGAATTCGCTGAAAACCGGCAGAAAATGCACAATGTTTCCAATAAGCGGACACTCGGATCCGCCCTGGCGGCGGTGTCGCACGGTGCTCCAGGGTGTTCATGCCTCTTTCACCTTTTGTTTTCTTTCTATTCATATCCTGTTCAAAAGTTTTCTTTATCCTAGGCACATAAGGTGATACGGAAGCCGTGAGCCGGATCCCTTATTCTCTGTTTGTCCTTCTAGTTTTGGACTACTTCCTACCTCTCTCTTTTTGTAGTACGCTGAGAAAAGCGCCCCGTGCCTGTGGGGCGCTTTTCTCATGGACAGAGGGCGCACCGCCATCCAGGGAACATCCCCTGGCGGTGCGCCCTCTATTTTATGTTTATGCTCCCTCGCCCGGCTCCAGGAGGGTGTCATCTTGGAACACCCAGTCCTGCACCCGGAACACCCGGTACCGGCTGCCTGAATCCCGGACCACCACTTTGCTGAGACCAGCATTGATGATCATCCGGCAGCACACGGAACAGGGCTCCTGCCGCTCCAGAAGCTCCCCGGTGACGGCATCCCGGCTCACCAGATAAAGGGCCCCGCCCAGACACTCGCTGCGGGCGGCGGAGATGATGGCATTGGCCTCGGCATGCACACTCCGGCAG
>DBFBJF010000232.1:0-3242 GCA_048203265.1 Candidatus Merdiplasma sp. | reverse complement strand
GGGTTAGTATGTTTCCCACATCCGGCTTCCTTCAGATTTGCAGTCACCTGCAACACCCTTGCCTTCGGCTGTATCCTTCCCGCTACCGGGCGGATTTGGGACTTGCACCCGCTAGAAACGTGCGCCGCCAGGCGCACAAATGGAAAATCCCTGCTGTCATCAAAATTTCACTGTTTTGATGACAGCAGGGATCTTTTATAACTGTTTCAGGTCAAAATGACCTTACTTTTCTTAAGCCCGGGCCAGCTTAGACTCCCGGTAGATAATATCCTCTCTTCCCGGACCGTTGGACACCATGGTGATGGGATAGCCGATCTGCTCCTCCACAAACTCCACGTAGTTGCGGCAGTTCTCCGGCAGATCCTCGTACTTTTTGATGCCACGGATGTCGCATTTCCATCCGGGCAGAACCTTCAGCACCGGTTTAGCCTTCTCCAGCTTGTAAGTGGTGGGGAAGTCGGTGGTCACCTCGCCGTCGATCTCGTAGCCCACGCACACCGGGATCTCATCCAGATACCCAAGGGCGTCCAGCACCGTGAAAGCCACATCCGTGGTTCCCTGCAGGCGGCATCCGTACTTGGTGGCCACACAGTCAAACCAGCCCATTCTTCTGGGCCGCCCGGTGGTGGCACCGTACTCTCCGCCGTCTCCGCCTCTGCGTCTGAGCTCATCCGCCTCATCGCCGAAGATCTCGCTGACAAAGGCACCTGCGCCCACCGCGCTGGAATAAGCCTTGCTCACCGTCACAATCTTCTTGATCTCATAGGGCGGGATGCCTGCGCCGATGGCGCCGTAGGCCGCCAGGGTGGAGGAGGAGGTCACCATGGGATAGATCCCGTGATCCGGATCCTTCAGAGTGCCCAGCTGTCCCTCCAGGAGGATGGTCTTGCCCTCCTTGATGGCATTCTGCAGATAAGTGGACACATCGCACACATAGGGCTCCACCATCTCGCGGTAGCTGTGCAGCTCCTCCAGCAGGTCCTCCGGCTTGATGGTTGGCTTGTGATACAGATGCTCCAGCGTCACATTCTTAATCTCACAGATCCGGACCACCTTCTCCTTCAGCAGCTCCTCATCGAAGAGCTCACTGACCTGGAAACCGATCTTGGCATATTTATCGGAATAGAAGGGGGCAATGCCGGACTTGGTGGATCCGAAGGATTTGCCGGCCAGCCGCTCCTCCTCATACTGATCGAACAGAATATGGTAGGACATCACCATCTGTGCCCGGTCGGAAACCAGGATCTTCGGCATGGGAACGCCCCGGTCCACAATACTCTTGATCTCCTGAAACAGTACCGGAATATTCAGTGCCACACCGTTTCCGATCACGCTGGTGGTATGGCTGTAAAAAATTCCGGAGGGCAGTGTGTGCAGCGCGAATTTTCCATAGTTGTTCACGATAGTGTGACCCGCGTTGGCGCCTCCCTGAAAGCGCACGATAATGTCAGCCTTCTCGGCCAGCATATCGGTAATTTTGCCTTTTCCCTCGTCTCCCCAGTTGGCTCCTACTACTGCTTCTACCATAATCTCTTCCTCCTATACATTAATCTCTGCCTTCACGCCCAGGAGATCCCGGTTGCGCTCCAGCACAGGATTTACCACATCGTTCAGGAAATGATCCACCTGGATGGATGCCCTTCCCGTATATTTCTCCGGCTGCATGGTCTTCTGCAGTTCCTCCAGAGTCAGATTAAAGGACGGATCTGCCGCGATCAGTTCCAGCAGATTGTTCTCCTTGCCCTCTTCCTTCACATTGCGTCCCGCCTCCATGGACAGGGTGCGGATCTTTTCGTGAAGCTCCTGACGGTCTCCCCCGGCCTTCACCGCATCCATCATAATATTCTCGGTGGCCATGAAGGGCAGTTCCGAGCGCAGCCGCTTCTCGATCACCTTGGGATATACCTTCAGTCCATCGGTGACATTCAGGCACAGATCCAAGATGCCGTCGGTGGCCAGGAAGCCCTCCGCGATGGAAAGGCGCTTGTTGGCAGAATCATCCAGCGTCCGCTCAAACCACTGTACCGCGGAGGTGATGGCCGGATTCAGCGCGTCGATCATCACATACCGGGACAGGGAAGCGATACGCTCGCTTCTCATGGGATTTCTCTTGTAGGCCATCGCAGAGGAGCCGATCTGGTTCTTCTCAAAGGGCTCCTCCACCTCCTTCAGATGCTGGAGAAGACGGATGTCGTTGGACATCTTGTGGGCGCTGGCCGCGATGCCTGCCAGCACGTTGCACACTCTGGTATCCACCTTTCTGGAATAGGTCTGTCCCGAAACCGGATAGCAGTCCTCAAATCCCATCTTCTTCGCGATCATGGGGTCAATCTTGTCGATCTTCTCCTGATCCCCGTCAAACAGCTCCAGGAAGCTGGCCTGGGTTCCCGTGGTTCCCTTGGATCCCAGCAGTTTTAAGGAGGATTTCACGTACTCCAGATCCTCCAGATCCATAAGAAATTCCTGAGTCCAGAGGGTGGCCCGCTTTCCCACCGTGGTGGGCTGGGCCGGCTGGAAGTGGGTGAAGGCCAGTGTGGGAAGATCCTTGTACTTTTCCGCGAAATGTGCCAGCTGGGCAATCACATTCACCAGCTTTTTCTTGATCAGTTCCAATCCTTCCCGCATAATGATGATATCCGTGTTGTCACCCACATAGCAGGAGGTGGCTCCCAGGTGAATGATGGGTTTTGCCTTGGGACACTGAACCCCGTAGGCATACACGTGGGACATCACATCGTGGCGCACCACCTTCTCTCGCTCTCTGGCCACATCATAATTGATGTCGTCCTGGTGCTCCTTCATCTCCTGAATCTGTTCCTCGGTGATGTCCAGTCCCAGCTCCCGCTCTGTCTCAGCCAGAGCGATCCACAGCTTTCTCCAGGTGCGGAACTTCATATCCGGTGAGAAAATGTACTGCATTTCTTTGCTGGCATAGCGCTCCGACAACGGACTCACATATCTGTCTGTACTCATATTCCTTCTCCTTTTATATCTCCGGGGCACTGCCCGGTTATGATCGTTCTGTTTCTACCGCTCGTTACTATTCACAGCCGTTTCAGAATTGACAGCAGGTGCGTCGTGCTTGCACGTAAGCATCTGTGGTCAATTCTGAAACCAGACTGTGAAGCAGTCACCCCGCCCACATAAGCAGTCTTAGGGAAACGCTGATGAAAGCGTTTCCCGCGCCGGATTTGCGCCGCAAAGCGGCACTTTCCGTTGCAAATCCGTGCGCATCCTGCGAA
>DBFBJF010000231.1:0-2975 GCA_048203265.1 Candidatus Merdiplasma sp. | reverse complement strand
AAACGGACCAGCGTAGACGCTATGTCCTACACTGATCCGCTTTTCTTACTTCACCTCAAAATTAATAACGAACTTTTTCCTCGCAGCTATCCAGACCACAACCATGCTCAGGAACATTATAATTATGCAAAGTAACGGCTGAGAGGTATCCCCCGTATCAACGGCCTCATTTTGAGTCTGAGCTGCAGCTGTGGTTCCGTCCTTCTTCTCTGTTTCCGTTTTTTCGGTTGTTTCGGAAGCATTCGTCTCGGGATCTTCTGTCTCAAAACCTTCTGTCTCAGAATCATCTGTCTCGGAAACTTCTGCTTCGAAGACGGCTTCGATCACCCCATCCTGGGAAATGTTTTGAAACAGATACTCCTTTTCACCGGTCAAAGATACCTGCTCCCCATCCACATAGACTGCCTGTATCCGGTATCCTTCATCCGGAATAATCAAAAACCTCTGGCTCTCACCTGCCCGCACCGTAATTTCCCCCGCGGGCTCAATACTGCCATGCTTTCCCGCAGAGGCAGTAATTGTAAAATACTGAATGATGGATGGACAAACCGTCCGCTGTCCCATATAGGCCCCGATGAATTCCACAACAATTTGTTTTTCTCCCGGAGAAACCATATCCTCCGGAAAAATAATCCGGTAATCCACTCCCTCTGTAAGAACCGTTCCATCACATTCCACTGTGAGCTTTGGTGTCCAGGGAGTTCCATCATAAGCACGCTCCCATTCGTCTAACGATATGATCACACCTTGATGATCCGATAAATCCTGGCGCGGCACAAGATCTTGGTACGCCTCTTCTAAAAGCGTAACGTACCCGTCAACCATACTCTGGTTTTTCAGAGGCTGGTTCTGATAGGCTGACAAAAGCTCCAGCCTCACTTTCATCGTCTGTCTGGCACTGTTATCCACATACTGCTCCAAATCCCCAATCTTTTCGACTATCTGATTGAGAGCAGTTAAATCTGCCGGATAGGAAACGAAATCATAATAGATCTCCACATCGCTGTCAAGATTTATTTCCAAAGACCATTTTTCGTCACTGATCTGTGTCAATGTTCCGGCAACTTCATCCTTTGTCCCCTTGCGGTATGCCTTCAGGCTGGAAACTTTCGCATACCCCTTCCAGCTTTCTGACACTTTGACAGTGGCTGTCATCACGCCCTGTTTGAAGTAATGAACATTCCCCTGTATCGTTTCATCTCCGGCAAGGGTCACAGCTCCTCTTTCATCTGCCGCCTCTCCATTTCCTGAGAAACTGGTCGCCTCATAATATTCATCTCCAAGCAAAGAAATTTTCAGAGTAATATCATAGGAAAACGCCTTGTGAGTAATAGTCACAACCGTTGTGTCACCGTCAAGGGAATACTGAAACGTGTTCTTCGGCAGAGTGCCCTCGATTGTTATCCCGCCCGCCTTGCCGCTGTAAGACACCTTTTCTAACAGATGATTTTTCGGGAGTCTAAAACGCAGAGTGAAATTATGGCCCTCCGCCATGTCAGACGGACATTCCAAAATTTCAACTCCCGCCGGTACGTTCTCCGGAGGCAAAATAATTTTATGCGAGATAGGATCTGAAATCTTGACGGTCGTATCAAGGCTTGGCTCATACTCCCAGGTCTCCTGGAAGCGCACATAATACGTTCCTGCCTCCAGTCCGGTTATCTCTGTGCTCCCAGCGGGTACCTGATGATATATTCCGCTTGCCTTTTCGCTCTCAGAGCAGTATTCATACAGCCGGTCTGCTTTCAGTCCCTGGATCTTTCCATCCCTGCCGCCGATCTGCGAAGGAGTGACCGATATCAGAGTGTTTGGTCCCAAGGGTGTGTACTTCGTTCTCGTTACATTAATTGCAAAAAAGCTCTCCCGGGTTCCGTCGCTGGATTTCACAGAAAAGTTCCAGCTGCTCTCATCATAGGGCAGTTCCGCAGTCATCTCTCCCACGTAAGCATTCCCCTGCCATAGAATAGTTGCCTGAGCATTGGCGGTTTTTATGGTGATTTCATCTGTAAAACGGTCAACCGTCACCGCCCATGTATACGGATCGCCCGGTGTTCCTGAGCCTCCCCAGGAAGGGGATCCCAGGCTGACCTGAATATCCGTGTTATCTTTAGGCACTTCTTTTGGAGTCAGATTTAAGTAATTCCCCGCAATGGCGCTGCCGCAGATCTGTGCCAATGAACTGGGATCAAGCTGTACCACTGTCTCAGCCATGCTGTAAGATGAATTTCCCTCCATGACCACCTTGTATTCATTGACAGGACTTCCCTCCAACTGAAACCAGGTGAAGTATACATAGCTTAACTGATAATAGGCTGAAAACTTACTCTGCGCTGTTTTAACGAGCTGCCAGTCACCCTGGGGCGCTTTTTCATACAGAGAAAAGGTAAGCCCCGCCAATGCTCCTTCCGTGTCCAGATTTCCATCAAGCCTTACCTGATACCCTGCGTAATATGTTTGCGTTGCCCGCGGAGCCTGACTTGTCAGCTCAGCAGTTTCCAGCACATTCGTTTCCCCCGTCTCCTGCGGCAAATCCTGCATTTCCGTCTGAGTTTCTGTCTCACCTGGATTTTCAGCGAAACTTTGTGTATCGCTCTCCGGCTCCGTCTGCACACCACTTTCCGGCTCCGTCTGGCTTTCCTCCTCTGTCTCAGTCTGTGCATCGCTTTCCGACTCTGTCTGGCCTTCCCCCTCTGTCTCTGTCTGCGCAACGCTTTCAGGCTCTGTATGGCCTTCCCCCTCCGTCTCCGTCTGCGCATCGCTCTCCGGCTCCGTCTGCGCATCGCTCTCCGGCTCCGTCTGGCCTTCCCCCTCCGTCTGCGTATCGCTTTCCGGCTCTGTTTGGCCTTCGCTTTCCGCCGTATTCTGCGTTGGAAGCGATGTCTGCGTTTCCTCCTGTTCCGTCATCTGAGACTGCAAGTCCGCAGCCTCCCCTGAAATACCTCCAAAAATCAGCATAGCTGCAAGAAAGAAACAAA
>DBFBJF010000230.1:0-7992 GCA_048203265.1 Candidatus Merdiplasma sp. | reverse complement strand
TGAGGGCATTGTTCATACGAACCTTAGCCTCAAACCGGAAGGGCTTGGTCACCACGCCCACCGTCAAAATACCCATCTCCTTGGCGATGCCTGCCACAACGGGAGCCGCTCCGGTTCCGGTGCCGCCGCCCATACCGCAGGTTACAAACACCATATCAGCGCCCTGAATGGCCTGACGAATATCCTCCGCGCTCTCCTCAGCCGCCTGCTGGCCGATCTCCGGCTTGGCGCCTGCACCCAGCCCCTTCGTAACCTTTTCGCCAATCTGTATCGTGGTAGGTGCCTTGCATAATGTGAGGGCCTGCTTATCTGTATTGATTCCAATAAACTCTACACCGCCGATGGTGTCCTCCACCATCCTGTTTACCGCGTTATTTCCGGCTCCGCCAACGCCGATGACGATAATCTTCGCAGCGGACTCCGTTTCATTTGACATAATCTCTAACACTGTGCTTCCTCCTTATCATCAAGTACACCTCCGCACCAACCTGATCAAGCCGCGCCCTTCCCTCTGAAACGGTACGCGCGCACTCTGTGAGATGTCCCTAATTTCAACCATATATACCTACTATAATATAAGGATTTCCCTGATTAATCAAGTCTATTTTTCAAATTTTTTCTCACACTGACTATTCGCAGCCGTTTCAGAATTGACAGCAGATGTGTCGTGCTTGCACGTAAGCATCTGCTGCCAATTCTGAAACCAGACTGTGAAGCAGTCACCCCGCCCACATAAGCAGTCCAGGGAAACGCTGATGAAAGCGTTTCCCGCGCCAGATTTGCGCCGCAAAGCGGTATTTTCCGCTGCAAATCCGTGCGCATCCTGCAGAGCGGCTAAGGAAGTGTTGATTTCATCAGCGCTTCCTTAGCTCCGTAAGGAGCGGGACTGAAGCCTCGAAGAGGCGACGAGTGCGCATGGGGGCGGGGCGGCTGTGAATAGTAACCCACAGCCGGTCACTGAGCCGGCTGGCCCGTATAGGGATCGATCACATTCATGTACGCATCCACCACATTGCCGTCCTCATTCACCGTACAGCCGTCAATGGGATTTCCGTTGGCGTCCACCACCTGCCCATTGATCACACGGGCATCGTAGCGAAGTGTGCCGGAAGAATCAAATACCATAAATCCTGCCATTCCCGTCACTTCCTCATCAGCGGTATCCTCCGCAGTGTCACCGGCACTGTCATCGGCGGGTGATTCTCCCGTCACCGGATTACCGTTCTCGTCTGTCCCCTGGGTCTGGGTCTCCACTGGATTGCCGCTTTCATCCGTCTCCTGGGTCTGGGGCTCCACCGGATTGCCGTTCTCGTCCGTCTCCTGGGTCTGGGGCTCCACCGGATTGCCATTCTCATCCGTCTCCTGAGTGGTCTCCTCCGCCTCTCCATCCTGTCGGAACGTGATGGCCTCGTTTCTTCCCGTGAAACCCTCCATGTGCAGGGTTCCCGACTGGCCGGAAATCTCCTGGTAGATCGATACCAAATTGGCCACCTTCTCCTCCAGATATTCATCCTGACCAAGTTCTACCTGAACGGAACCGATGGTCAGCGAAATATTCAAATTTTCATCAAAGGAAATATTGTCCGGAATCAGATCCGCCTCGATCAGAAGCTGCGTGATGCTCAGCATGGTGCGCAGCTGAGCGGTATTTTCCACTGGCAGCCTCTGGTACAGCGTTGGCTCCTCCATAGTCACACCGCTCACCAGAGGGATTCCGTCATATACCTCCTGTGTAATATCCAGCACTGTTCCATTTGAATCAAAATATACGTTGCTTCCCGCGTACTGCACGTAACCGGACAAAGTTTTTTCCCGCACCTGTATCTGTACGCTGCCCGGAGAGAGGATCTTTGCCTGCACACTATCCAGATACGGGGTTCTCAGCTCTGAGACTGCGTTTCTGTATTTCCATGCGAAATAAAGGGTGTTCTCTGTCCAGAAATCATAGATCAGATCCTGCTGTATTTCCTCCGCTGTGTAACGGCTGCTCCCCACCACTTCCACCTTGCGGATCCGGAACAGTCCCAGCAAAACCGCGGCGGCGGCTATGAGGAGCACAGCCGCAATCACTATCAGCCTGATCCTCGCAATCCGTCTCTTTCTTCTTCTCATTACCATCTGTTTTCTCCTGTATCTCTATGCCTTTTCGCTTTCCTTCATCGTATAATTTGTATGTCAGCTCCCAATCCGGTAAGATTTTGGCAAATATTCTCGTATCCCCGGTTTACGAAATGACAGCCCCACACCCTGGTGGTTTCAGAAGCGTTCAAGCCTGCCAAAAGCAGCGCCGCCGCTCCCCGCAGCTCCTGGGCCCCTACCACTGCCCCCTGCAGCTGCCTTACCCCGTCAATCACAGCATCTTTTCCCTCAATTCTGATGCGGGCTCCCATTTTCTCCAACTGTCCCGCAATCTTAAACCGGGATTCAAAAATATTTTCTCTGATCCGGCTTCTCCCCATAGTCACAGACAGCAGCGTCATCATGGGGGACTGCAAATCCGTAGGAAATCCTGGATAGGGCATGGTCTGAAGAAATTCAATGTTCTTTCGCTCTCCCCGGCAGTCCGCCAGAAGACCATCCGCGGTCTCCTCCATCCGAATGCCCATTCTGGACAGAGGCCTGAGAAAACTTTCCATATGACGGGTGGGGATGCCCTTCAGTGTAATGCAGCCGTCTGTCACGGCCGCTGCCAACAGATAAGTTCCCGCCACAATGCGGTCCGCCGCCAGTACATGTCTGGACTCTTGCAGTCTCTCCACACCTCTGATCACAATTCTGCCGGGATGGCTGGTGTCAATCACCGCCCCCTTCTCCCGCAGAAACAGGCACAGTTCCTCAATCTCCGGCTCCCGGGCCGCGTTATGTATCACGGTCACACCCCGGGCCAGTACGGCCGCCAGGATCACATTCTCCGTAGCTCCCACGCTGGGAAACCGCAGCGTCATCTCACATCCCTTAAGCTGCCCAGCACGGGCCAGTATACAGTCCTCGCCCTCCTCCAGCCGTGCTCCCAGGGCCTCCATAGCACCAATGTGAAGGTCCACCGGTCTCTCACCCAGCACGCAGCCGCCCGGATAAGGGATCATGGCTCTGCCCACCCTGCCTAGTAAGGCTCCCAAAAACAGGATAGAGGAACGCATCCGGGATGCCGCCTGCCCTGGCAGCCGCCAGCCAGTGATCCGGGTGGCATCCACCGCCAGGCAGCGCTGTTCCCACCAGACCCGGCAGCCCAGCGCTTCCAGCAGCTCAATCATATCAAACACATCCTGAATTTTGGGACAACCCTCAATCCGGCTGATCCCCTGATGGAGCACGCATCCTGCCAGCATGGGAAGCACCGCATTTTTGGAGCCCTGTATCTCCACCTGCCCGCTAAGAGGCTTCCCTCCGCGAATTTCCACACATTCCAAGCCCATTCCTCCGCCCTGAACCATCTAATACTAATATATGCAGAAATTCTCTCTTTGCCACCGGCTGACAGACAGGGCCAGCCCCATTTCCGACAGAAGGAACAGGACGGAAGTTCCTCCATAGCTGATGAAGGGAAGGGTGATGCCCGTGTTGGGAATGGTATTGGTCACCACAGCCACATTCAAAATAACCTGTATCGCAATGTGCCCCATGATGCCCGCCATAATCAAGGCTCCGAACAGGTCGGAGGCCCTGGTGGCGATCACCATAAACCGCCACAGCATAAAAGCAAACACCCCTATCAATAAAACGGCTCCCACCAGGCCAAATTCTTCACAAATTACAGAAAAAATCATGTCATTCTGGGCTTCCGGGACAAATCCCAGCTTCTGTATGCTGTTTCCCAGCCCCTTTCCGAATACGCCGCCGGAGCCGATGGCGTAAAGTCCCTGAATGGTCTGGAACCCCTTCTCATAATTTTCCGGGTCGCGCCATACTGCCAGCCGCTCCAGCCGGTATTGCTCCATGCTCAAAAAGATTCCCACGAAAACAATTCCCACCAGGGCAATCCATACAAAGGGAAGATACTTGGGATTGGAGATGAAAATCATAATGACAGCAATGCCCAGAATAATCACTGCCGTACTCAGATTGTTGGTACCCACCAGAGCCACAATGGGAAGCACTGCTCCCATAACCAGAACCATCATGGCGGCACCTCTGTTTTTCTTTCTGCTGCTCACCAGATAAGCCAGCAGCAGAATCACCGCCAGCTTGGCGTACTCCGCGGGCTGGAAGGACAGAGGGCCCAGGGACAGCCATCGTTTTGATCCATTGTAGGAATCTCCCACCAGCAGCACTGCCCCGGAGAGGGCCAGAGAGACCAGATAAGCCGGAAGCGCCAATCGCTGAAGCCGGTGATAGTCGAGATTCGCCACCAGGTACATGGACGCCAGCCCAAGAGCGGTAGCGAACAGTTGTTTCTTAAAATAGTAGGCAGAATCACCAAACCGCACCTGCCCATTGTATGCGCTGGTACTGTAAAGTGTTATCAGGCCGAATACTGTCAGAAACAGAACGGCTGCCAAAAGGCAGTAATCAGGCTTTCCACGCTTTTCGTTCAAGCCATATTCCTCCCGGCTTATTTTTCTGATCAGGCCAGCTGATGAACCAGCTCCTTAAATACTTTTCCCCGGGTCTCATAGTTGGGAAACATATCCCAGCTGGCACAGGCCGGCGATAAAAGCACTGCGTCCCCCGGAACAGCCTCCTGCACGCAAATGCGAAAGGCTTCCTCAAAGGTATCCGCCATTCGAATGTTGGTAAATCCGCATCTTCTGGCGGCATCCGCGATTTTTTCCCTGGTCTGCCCCAGCAGCACCAGGCATTTCACCTTACCGTCAAAGGCATTGATCCACTCTTCATAGGAGGAATCCTTGTCATACCCTCCTCCGATCAGCACCGTGGGACGGTTCATGGCCTGAATTCCCTTGATGGCCGCGTCCGGGTTCGTCCCCTTGGAATCATTATAGTAGGCCACGCCATGTTTTTCCGCCACAAACTCGATCCGATGCTCCACTGCCTGGAACTGCCGGATCACATGACGGATTTCCTCCAGGGGTACTCCGTAGGCCAGGGTCATGGCGACTGCAGTCATCACATTCTCATAATTATGCAGACCCAAAAGCTTCAATTCCTTCACATCGCAAACGTCCACCGTGCCCTTTTCATCCCGGTACTGAATCGTGGTTCCATTCAGATAGATGCCCCTCTCCAGCTGTCTTTTGGAGCTGAAAAAGATCACCGGAACGGAAAGCTTCCGGCCGAATTCCCGCAGCGTCTCGTCCTCATAGTTCAGCACGCAGAAATCCTGCTCTGTCTGATTCCTGGTAATGCTCTCCTTCACCCGGATATACTCTTCCATGGTATGATGGCGGTTCAAATGATCCGGAGTAATATTGGTGATAGCGCTGACCTTCGGATGAAAGCGGTGGATGGTTTCCAGCTGGAAGCTGCTGATTTCCGCCACAGCCACCGAATCGTCAGTGGTCTCCAGAGCCGCCTCCGTATAAGGACTTCCGATATTTCCCACCACAAACACGTGATCCTGGTGATATTTCATGATCTCTCCCACCAGAGCGGTGGTTGTGGTCTTCCCATTGGTCCCTGTGATGGCCAGCACGTCTCCCCGGCTGTTCTCATAGGCCAGCTCCACCTCACCCCAAATGGGAATGCCTGCCTGGCGAATCTGCTCCACCGCAGGAATATCTGTGGGAACTCCGGGACTTAACACGGCCAGAGAAATACCCTCCAATACCTGGGGCGTCATCTCGCCGATGATGATTTCGGCCCGGCTGTCTGTGGGAAGCTTTTCCCTCACCTGGTCAGAGCTCACCTTCTCGTTTCCATCATACAGCACCGGAAGCGCGCCGATGCGCTCCAGCAGCTTCGCGGCCCCAATGCCGCTGATCCCTGTACCAAACACAAGGACTTTTTTATCTTTCCATTCCATATTTTCGTTCTTCCTCTCCGCTTTCTCGCAATATTGCCCCGGAGCCGTTTCTTCGGCTCCTGCCATTTTCCTGCTGCCTTACTGCAGACCCATCATGGCAATCAGGCACAGAAACGCCGTAATCACCGTGAATACCGTCACAATCCTGGTCTCAGACCATCCGCACAGTTCAAAGTGGTGATGGATGGGAGCCATTTTAAAGAAACGTTTTCCTCCCGTTTTCTTAAAATAAGTCACCTGGATCATCACGGACAGCACCTCCACCAGGTAAATCAGACCCACAATGACAATGAACACCGGCAGCCGCATCATGTAGGCGCTTCCGGCCACAAAACCGCCCAGAGCCAGGGATCCGGTGTCCCCCATAAACACCTTGGCGGGATGTACATTGAAAAGCAGGAAGCCCAGCAGCGCTCCCAGCACAGCCGCCGTGATTGGCTCGATGTCCCCTCCCAGAGCCAGGGACGCCACAGTAAAGAACACCGCCACCATGGAGGTCACCCCGGTAGCCAGGCCATCCAGTCCGTCCGTAAAATTCACACCGTTGACCGTCCCGATCACCACAAAATAGCACAGCGGGGTAGCCAGTATTTTTACCCACTGGCCGGAAAGCACATACCCGTTGGTAAAGGGGATCAAAAGCTCCAGGCAGGAACTGTCCATCACCCAGATGTATACCACAAAGATGGTGGTTACCACAATCTGGCAGAGCATCTTCTGCTTTGGCATCAAGCCGTCGGATCTGCGCAGCACCACCTTCAGATAATCATCCAGAAAGCCGATGACCCCGAAGCCCAAAGTTAGGAACAGCACAGGCACAATCCTGGGATAGGAGCGGATATAAAACAGGGAAGTAACCAGAATACTGATCAGAATGATCAGGCCTCCCATGGTGGGGGTACCCGCCTTTTTCAGATGGGACTGAACTCCCTCCACCCGCTCGGTCTGCCCCACCTTCAGCTTTGTGAGGAAAGGAATCACAATAGGACTCAGCGCCACACTGATGGCAAAGGCCACAAACAACGGGACCACAATATCTGTCTGAATGAACATAATACACCTCTTCGCTCTCGTTTCGTTTTTTCTTTTCCTGATCGTGTTAAGGAAACGCCGGTTTCCTCAGCGCTTCCTTAAGTATAATTCTTTTTTCCCCATACTTCAATCATTTTCTGCCTCAGTCTCGGTTTCTTGTTCGATGCCGAGGTAGGGAAGGATGTTGGCAAAAATTCTCTGGATGGACGGAGCCGCTATGGTACCCCCGTAGTACACACCCTGGGGATGATTGATGATGACCAGCCCCAGCACCTGGGGATCATCCGCCGGGGCAAATCCCAGGAAGGAAGAAATATAGATGTTGGCGCTGCGGGGCAGGGTCTCCGAGGTGGCTGTCTTTCCACCCACATGGTATCCCTCCAGATAAGCCCGGCTGCCGGACCCTTCCGCCACCACCCGTTCCAACAAATACTGGAGAGTCTCTGAAACCTCCTCCGACACGATCTGCGCCCCCAATGGATAGGAATATACCTTTTTGAGCACCCCCTCCTGGTTCCGCACTGCCACCCCAAAATGGGGCGTCACCCGCCTGCCTCCGTTGACCAGGGAGCTGACTGTGGCCGCCAGCTGGACAGGTGTGATCTGGAAGGACTGGCCGAAAGCCATGGTGGCCAGCTCCACCTGTCCCACATTTTCCTGTTGGTGCATGATGGTCGCCGCCTCCCCCGGCAGATCGATTCCTGTCTTTTCCAGCAGGCCGAACTGCTTCAGATAAGAAAAATATTTCTCCACACCCAGCCGGAGCCCCACCTCAATAAACGCCGGGTTGCAGGAATTCTGTACTGCCTCCACAAACGTCTGGGATCCATGTCCCGTTGTCTTGCTGCACCGGATCCGCCGGTCCTCCACAATCTTGTAGCCGGGACAATAAAACTGATCGGTCAGGGATACCACACCCTCCTCCAGTCCGGCCGCCGCCGTGATAATCTTGAACGTGGAACCGGGCTCATAGGTATCATTGATACAGCCGTTTCGCCACATCTGGTTCAGCCGCTCCTGCTCCAGGGTTTGGGGAT
>DBFBJF010000229.1:0-4944 GCA_048203265.1 Candidatus Merdiplasma sp. | reverse complement strand
CGGACTGGCGGGTTACGTTCATCTGCTCTGCCAGTTCTTCCTGAGACCAGCCGTTTTTCTTTCGAAGCTGGATTAGTTTTTCCGCGAAGATCATATGGATAGTTCCTCCTTGCGTTGCTCGTGAAATATTGTTCGTGAAATAGTGTGTGATTGTGTTCCGGACACAGTGAAAGTATAGCTGTTTTTGGGGTTGCGCGCAACCAATTGTCACCAGTCAATTTGTCAACTGGCGGTTGCAGAACCGAAAAACAGAGGATTTTTTGAAAAAAAGTCAAAATGCCCAAGGCCTTTGCCAGAGTTCCCGTGTGCCGGAGAAGGCTGTGACATTTTGCACAAAAATCAAAATCCCTCTTCCATTTTCTATCATTCTGTAGTATGATAGACCTTGCTTTACAAAATATAGTATATTTTTTTAAAAAAGAAACAAGATATAGTAAAATGCGAAACGAGGAGCGGTTATGGAAGAAGCGGTAAAGACAAGAGTGATCAAGCGCAACGGAGAAGAGGTGGCGTTCGATCTCTCAAAAATCGTAAATGCGGTGAAGAAGGCGAACAAGGAAGTGGATCATATTCATCAGATGAATGAATATCAGATCATTGCCGTGGCTGAGACCATCGCTCAGCGGGTGCAGGAGTCCATGCACGCGGTGAATGTGGAAGATATTCAGGATATGGTGGAAACTGGCATCATGGAGATGCGGGGATATGAGGTGGCACAGAAATATGTGCGTTACCGCTATAAAAGAGAGTTGACCCGGAAGTCCAACACTACGGATAATGGGATCCTTTCTCTTTTGGAGCATATCAACGAGGAGGTCAAGCAGGAGAATTCCAATAAAAATCCTGTGATCAACTCTACCCAGCGGGATTACATGGCAGGGGAGGTGAGCAAGGACCTGACGAAGCGGGTGCTGCTGCCGGAGGAAATTGTTCAGGCCCATGAGGCGGGGATTATCCATTTCCACGATATGGATTATTACGCCCAGAAGGAGCACAACTGCGATCTGATTAATCTGGAGGATATGCTTCAGAACGGCACGGTGATCAGTGAAACTATGATTGAAAAGCCCCACAGCTTTTTCACTGCCTGCAACGTGACCACCCAGATCGTGGCCCAGGTGGCCAGCAACCAGTACGGCGGCCAGTCCTTTACCCTGTCTCACCTGGCTCCTTTCGTGGATGTAAGCAGGAAAAAGATCCATCAGAGCATTGTAAAGGAGCGCCAGGAAACCGGTGAATCCATGGATGAGGAGATCATCCGTCAGATTACGGAGTACCGTCTGAAGGAGGAGATCAAGAATGGAATCCAGACCATCCAGTATCAGCTGATTACTCTGATGACCTGTAACGGTCAGGCCCCCTTTGTGACGGTATTCATGTATCTGGATGAGGTGCCGGAAGGTCAGACCCGGGATGATCTGGCCATGATTATCGAGGAAGTGCTGAAACAGAGGATGCAGGGAGTAAAGAATGAGAAGGGCGTATGGATTACTCCCGCATTCCCCAAATTGATTTATGTGCTGGATGAGGATAATATCACAGAGGATTCCAAGTACTGGTATCTGACGGAGCTCTCTGCCAGATGTACTGCAAAGCGCATGGTTCCGGACTATATTTCCGCAAAAATCATGAAGCAGTTAAAGAAGGGCAATGTTTATCCCTGTATGGGCTGCCGTTCCTTCCCTACCGTGGAGGACAGCCAGAGAAATCCGGACGGAAGCCATAAGTTTTACGGGCGGTTTAACCAGGGCGTGGTCACCATTAATCTGGTAGATGTGGCCTGTTCCGCTGAGGGGGACATGGACAAATTCTGGGAGATCTTGGACGAGCGGCTGGAGCTCTGCCACCGGGCCCTGCGCTGCCGCCATGAGCGTCTGAAGGGAACTATCTCCGATGTGGCTCCTATCCTGTGGCAGTATGGCGCTCTGGCCAGATTGAAAAAGGGGGAGACTATTGACAAACTGCTGTATGACGGTTATTCCACCATCTCTCTGGGATATGCAGGGTTGTATGAGATGTGCGTGCGCATGACCGGAAAATCCCACACAGATCCTGAGGCGAAGCCCTTCGCGCTGGCTGTGATGCAGCATTTGAATGATAAATGCCAGGAGTGGAAGGAGGCGGAGCATATCAGCTATTCCGTTTACGGAACGCCTATGGAGTCCACCACCTACCGGTTTGCTAAGTGCCTGCAGAGAAGGTTTGGCGTTATCCCGGGTGTGACGGATAAGAACTACATTACCAACAGCTATCATGTCCACGTGACGGAACAGATTGATGCCTTCAGTAAGCTGAAATTTGAATCGGAATTCCAGAAACTCTCCCCCGGCGGGGCGGTGAGCTATGTGGAGGTGCCGGATATGCAGAACAATATTCCGGCAGTGCTGACAGTGATGAAATACATCTACGACAACATCCTCTACGCAGAGCTGAATACAAAGAGCGACTACTGTGAAAAGTGCGGTTATGACGGGGAGATCAAGATTGTGGAAGATGAAACCGGAAAGCTGGTGTGGGAGTGCCCCAACTGCGGAAACCGGGATCAGAACCTGCTGTCTGTGGCCCGCAGAACCTGCGGATATATTGGCACCCAGTTCTGGAACCAGGGGCGGACCCAGGAGATTAAGGATCGGGTACTGCACCTGTAAAGATCTGAGCGGAGCAGAGGCGATATGAATTACGGGAATATAAAAAAATATGATATTGCCGATGGACCGGGGGTGCGGGTGAGCCTGTTCGTCTCCGGATGCCGTCACCACTGCAAGGGATGTTTTAACCCGGAAACCTGGAATTTTCAGTACGGAACCCCCTTTACGGAGGAGACGGCCGAAGAGATTCTGGAGGCCCTGGGGCCGGATTACATTCAGGGCTTTACCCTTCTGGGGGGAGAACCCTTTGAACCGGAGAACCAGCAGGTGCTGGCGGGGCTGCTGGAGCGCATCCGGGAGGCTTATCCGCAGAAAGACATCTGGTGCTATACGGGATACTTAGGTGACACAGACCTGATGCCGGGAGGACGGGTGTATACAGAGTATACGGACGCCATGCTTTCCTGCATTGACGTGCTGGTGGATGGAGAATTCATGGAGGAGCGGAAAAACCTGACCCTGGTGTTTCGGGGCAGTGACAATCAGCGGCTTCTGACTCTGAAGAATGGGAAGATCGCGGGGCTTTGGAATTGCCGGAAGGAAGATTGATAAATTATTTACAATTATGGAAATATAAGCTATAATAGCTGTGTAAAAAATGCTTCTCAGGGAGCGCAGTAAAATAAATTTCAGAGGAGACGAGGGAACAACTATGGATTATGCAAAAGAATCACTGAAACTCCACAAGGAGTTGAGAGGAAAAATCGAAGTGACTGCCAGAGCGGCGGTTGACACAAAGGAAGCTCTTTCACTGGCTTACACTCCCGGTGTGGCGCAGCCGTGCCTGGAGATCCAGAAGAATCCGGAAATGAGCTATGAGCTGACCAGACGTTGGAACACGGTTGCCGTGATCACAGACGGTACAGCGGTACTCGGCCTTGGAGATATCGGACCGGAGGCAGGTATGCCGGTTATGGAAGGAAAATGCGTGCTGTTTAAGGCTTTCGGCGATGTGGATGCGATTCCTCTCTGCATCAGAAGTAAGGATGTGGATGAGATCGTGCAGACAGTGAAACTTCTGGCAGGAAGCTTTGGCGGTGTGAACCTGGAGGACATCAGTGCTCCCCGCTGCTTTGAGATCGAGAGAAGACTGCAGGAGTGCTGTGATATTCCGATTTTCCATGATGATCAGCATGGAACTGCCGTGATTACTCTGGCCGGCCTGATCAATGCTCTGAAGCTGGTGAAGAAGGATATCCATGATATTAAGATCGTAACCAGCGGCGCAGGCGCTGCAGGTATCGCTATCATCAAACTGCTCATCAGCATGGGACTGGAGCATGTGGTAATGACAGACCGTCAGGGCGCCATCTATGAGGGCCGTGAGGGACTGAATCCCATCAAGGAGGAGATGGCGAAGATCACGAACCAGGAACATGAGAAAGGATCTCTTGCAGAGGTGATTAAGGGCGCTGACGTATTTATCGGTGTTTCCGCTCCCGGAACTCTGACAAAAGAGATGGTTTCCACCATGGCTAAGGATCCCATCATTTTTGCCTGCGCAAATCCGGTACCGGAAATCTTCCCGGATGAGGCAAAGGCAGGCGGAGCCGCTGTCGTGTCCACCGGCCGCAGTGATTTCCCGAACCAGGTGAACAATGTGCTTGCTTTCCCGGGTATCTTCAGAGGAGCCTTGGATGTGAGAGCATCTCAGATCAATGACGAGATGAAGGTTGCTGCTGCATACGCTATCGCAGGTATTGTCAGCGACGAGGAACTGAATCCGGATTACATTCTTCCGGCAGCATTTGATTCCCGCGTGAAGGACGCGGTGGCAAAAGCTGTAGCAGATGCCGCGATCAAGACTGGCGTTGCCAGAATTAAGCCGGAATAAGTATTTTTGCTATAATCCCTTCGAGGGATAAGAAATAGGACAGAAGAGGGGATGGGACTGCCGCGGCTTGCGGCAGCCTCATCCTCTTACTCATTATGTGTTTTTGCGCGGATGACAGGAAATGAAGAAGAAAGGAGCAGGCGAAATGAATGAAGTCATAAAAGCAATTAAGGAAAGACGGAGTGTGCGGGCATATCGTCCGGAACAGATTAAGGAGGAAGAATTGAACGCCATTCTGGAAGCAGGAACTTACGCACCCACTGGTATGGGAATGCAGTCTCCGAAGATTGTGGTGATTCAGGATAAACCCACCATCGAAAAGCTGTCCAGGTTGAATGCCCAGATGATGGGAAGCACTGGCGATCCTTTCTACGGAGCTCCCACAGTGCTGGTGGTTCTGGCGGACAGCACCCGCCCCACCTATGTAGAGGATGGAAGTCTGGTGATGGGAACACTGATGTT
>DBFBJF010000228.1:0-7896 GCA_048203265.1 Candidatus Merdiplasma sp. | reverse complement strand
CTGCAAAGAAGAGCGGAGCGTACTTCTGAGACAATAATTGAACATATTGTCCATAAACAGAAATTCCTCCCGTTTGCTATTGACGCTTCTGTCTATTTTACATCTGCATATTGATTTTATATGGGCATTTATGCTACATTTTAAATATGAGTGGTGTGTTATTTACACACAATTGTGGATGGTTTTTTGATATAAATTGGACATACTTGCTAAATGAGCAGAATGTTCCAGAATGATTTAAAAAACGTCCATATAAAACAGAATGTACACTGGCCAGTGACATTGCGGAAGCTCAAAAAAGAAGGAGGAACCTAAGATGAGTGAGAAAAAAGGCACCAAAAAGGGACTCAGTAAAGCGCTGAAGTGGTTTTACGGCGTGGGAGACTGCGGCTTTACTCTGATGTCCAACATTGAAAGCTATTATTTCAATTTCTTTCTGACCAATCTGGCGCAGTTCAGCCTGCCCATGGTTACCCTGATTACCACGGTATCCAGTACCGTGGACGCGGTATTATCCTGGATTTACGGCGCGATCCTGAACAGTATCAAACCCATGAAATGGGGGCGTTACCGTTCCTGGCTGGTTGTAATACCCTGGCTGGTACCCTTCCTTTACGCATTCCAGTTTATTAAAATCGGAGACGGGTGGTTGTCAGCCATCATTATCATTATAGCGGCCATTGCCAGCCATGTGGCCTGGAATTTTGCCTACGTGGCCAATGTATCTATGATTTCCGTTGCAGGAAAGACGCCGGAAGAGCGGTCCCAGCTCTCCTCTACCAGAGCGGCCTGGGCGAATTTCTCTAAGGTGATCTTCTCCTATGTGGGACCCGGTCTGGCAGCTGTGTTGGCGGGAGTGATTGGCGAGGTGAACCAGTATGGCGCTGCAGCCTTCGTTCTCGGATGTATTATGGCAGTTCTCTATTACGCTCATTTCCGTATGTTTGACGGATACGAGGAAGTGCAGACAAGTCAGGCGGCCCAGAGCAAGGCTCAGAAGAAGGAGGCCAAAGACAAGACAAGCGGCATGGACCTGATCAGAGCCCTGCTGCAGAATCCGCCTCTGATTGCCCTTTTGATCGCGGACCTGGCTAAGTTTATGTTCAACTTTGTACTGATGGGTGTGGCTACCTACTATTTCACCTACGTTGCAGGAAATGACGGTATGCTGTCCACCTACATTTTGGTGACCAATATTTTCTGTGTGATCGGCGCTTACCTGAGCAAGTCGCTTAGCAACCGGTTCACCACCAGAAGCACCACCATCGGTGTGATGGCTATTCAGGCTGTGCTTCTGATTGTATCCTACGTATTCTACAATAATGTGACGCTCGTTATCATTCTGATGAGTGTTGCCATGTTCGGATACGGCATCACCTACGCATGTACTCCCGCCCTGTACGGCGATACCATCGTGTACAGCGAGTGGAAGACAGGAAAGAACGCGGCAGGCTGGATCAGCGGACTGCAGAATGTTCCCCTGAAAGTTTCCATTATGACCAGAGGTATCATTATCTCCGCGTGTCTTGCCATGGGCGGCTGGGGATCCGGCGTTGAGAATGCGGCTGCAGCTACAGATGAACTGAAAAACGCCATCAGCATTGGCTTTATGGTAATTCCGGCCATCGCGCTGATTGTGGCCGTTGTGGCTCTGGTATTCGGTTTCCGCCTGACGAAGGATAAAGTAAACCAGTATGCGGCGGAGATTGCTTCCAGATCATAAGCAGACGAAGGAAAGATCAAGAAAATAAGGACGGTAGGAAAAGGGAATGGGCGAGGATATTAGGTTTTTGCTGAATCTTCAGATGATTGCGGATGATGTGGCACTGGAGACAGAAGATTCTCAATTTTTTGCGGGAGAGGACCAGCAGTGCCTGGAGGGGATCTGCTTTCTGCTTCCGGGAATGGAATTGAGTCCTCAGTACGCCTATATTGCATCGGCCGAGGATCTGATCCGGAGAGAGGTGCCGGACACCCACTGTTCCCTGATTGTTGCCGGAGAGGTCCCTGGAGAATGGAAAAATGGTTTCCACACCATTCTCCAGGTTTCCGGAGAATGGAACCTGCTGGAACTGATGAATCTCTGTCAGAGAGCGTTTGCCAGACATATGGCCTGGGCGGAGCGTCTGCAGAGCATTGTGGTGGGGGATGGCAGCGTGGATGAACTATGCAGAGCCAGCTACGAGTATTTTCAAAATCCGCTGTTTGTCCATGACTCCCAGCTTCATGTGGTCTCCTGTCCGGTCTGGAGGGAGGGGATGATTGCCTGGGAGAAGGATGAGCTGACCGGGCTTTGGATCACTCCTCTGGAGGAACTGAATGAGTTCAAGACGGACAAGGAATATCTGGGCACGCTGACCACGAAGAGAGCCCAAATTTTTTCGGCGGAGCTGCGGGGATACCGGGACATTTACGTGAACATCTGGGATGCCGGCGGAACCTATGAGGGGAGGCTGGTGATCTGCGAGATTGAACATCCCCTGCGGCCGGGGCAGTTTGCCGCGGCGGAGTACCTGGCGGAGCTGATCCGCCTGACTCTTTCCAGAAGAGGACATTTGGAAAGAACCTACAAGCGCACGCTGTATCAGATGCTGGATGGGATGATCCACGGGAAGACGTTTTCCGACGCGGAGATTGAGCGCAGGATTGCCCAGTGCCGATGGAAAATGGGAGACCCCTATGTCTGCATCCGGATGGATGCGGAGGAATGGGAGGGAAGCCCGGGATCAGCGGCCAGTGTGTGCAGCCATGTGGAGGCCAGGGTGACGGGAAGCAGGGCCTGTTACGATGGAAATAGAATCTGTATTATCATCAACCTGGCCGCGAACAGCCATTATACCTCCGACATTGCCAGCATTCTCCGGGATGGACTGTTTAAAGCGGGATTCAGCAATGTGTTCCATGACTTTACCCGCCTTCCGGTTTACTACCGACAGGCCTCCACGGCGCTGGAGTACTGCCGGAAGCGGAACGATACCATGTGGTATTATACCTTTGACGATATTGCCATGGATTATATTGCGGACCGCTGTTGTGGGGAATTTGGCCCGGAGGAGCTGTGCGCCAGCGAGCTGAAGCGTCTGCGGGAGTACGATGAGCAGAATAAGACGGAGCTGTATAAAACGCTCTGCACGTATCTGCTGAATGAGCGAAACACAGTGGCGACCTCCGCGCAGCTGTACGTGGGACGCAGCACCCTGTTTTACCGTCTGCGGAAGATAAAAGAGATCACGGGACTGGATGCTCAGGGCATGTCAGAACCTGTTCAAAATCTGTATCTGAGACTCTCCATTTTTATCATGGAGAGGGAAGCGAAAAGTTAGAAAGGAGATGCGTTTATGCTGACACCAAAACAAAATCTGCTTGAGACCTTAAAGAAGGACGGAAAGCCGGAATGCCTGTGCAATTCTTTCACTATGTTCCGCGGTATTCCTGGGGATCCCTGCTTTAAGCTGATCCGGGGCAACCGGGTGAGAGGTACCACCTCCCACGATCAGTGGGGGACGCTGATCCTGTTCCCGGAGGACGCCCCGGCGGCGGTGCCCTATGTGACCCAGGAAAACCAGGTGATCCAGGATATTACCGAGTGGAGAAAGTATGTGAAGGTGCCGGATCTGATCGGCAAGTGCTCGGATGGCTGGGAGGAGGCCCTGGAGGCCAAGAGTAAAATTGATCAGGACAAGTATCTGACCATGGTAGTGATGGGTACCGGTATTTTTGAACAGCTTCACATGCTGATGACCTTTGAGGATACCCTGATGAATTTCCTGTTGGAGCCGGAGGCCATGCATGAGCTGATTGATGTGATCTGCGAGTACCGCCTTACCTACATGAAGCTGGTGGTGGAGCATCTGCATCCGGACTGCATCGTATCCCATGATGACTGGGGCTCCAAGACCAGTCTGTTTATGTCGCCGGAGGTGTGGAGAGAGTTCTTCAAGGAGCCCTACCGGAAGCTGTATGATTACCTTCACTCCCAGGGCGTGATTGTTATGCACCACGGCGATTCCTATATGGAGCCCATTGTGGAGGATATGGCGGAGATCGGCATTGATATCTGGCAGGGCGTGTTAAACACCAACAACATTCCGGCCATCTCTGAGAAGGTGGGAGACCGGATGCTGCTCATGGGCGGTATCGATTCTGTAATTGACAGAGAGGATGCCACCGAGGAGGAAATCCGAAAGGAGACCAGAAGGGCCTGCAACGAGTACGGGCATCTGAAGGGCTACTGGCCGGGCATCACCTACGGCGGGCCGGGTACCATTTACCCCCATGTGGAGGAGATTGTCATCGATGAGATCAACAAGTACAATCAGGAGCGCTTCGGCGTGGCCATTTCCTGATGGATTTGTGAGGACATGAGAAGAGACGACGCGGCGGCTTAGTGAGTCTGCGGCGGGAAGAATCAGAAAGGAGATCAGTATTTTATGACAGCAAAAGAGATTTTTTTGGAGACATTGAAGGTGGACGGAAAACCGGAGCGGCTTCTGAAGCAGTTTGAGGGAACCGTATTTTATCCCCCCAATCCGGCGGGAAATTATATCAGAGGAAACCGGCATCGCGGCATGGATCCTCTGGTGGACCGATTCGGAACCACAATTTTGTGGCCGGAGGACCAGCTGGCGGCTATGCCCCATGTGACGGCGGAAAACAAAGTGATCAAAGATATTTGTGAGTGGAAAGAGCAGCTGAAGATGCCGGATCTGCAGGCAAACTGCTCTGATCCTGAGCTGTGGAAGCCCTTTAAGGAGAAGGCGGATGAGATAAAGGCCAGCGGAAAGCTGTTTATGGCTTTTATGCCCACCGGCGTATTTGAACGGCTGCATTTCCTGATGGGATTTGAGGATATGCTGATGAATTTCCTGCTGGAGCCGGAGGATATGATGGATCTGTGCAACGCCATCGGAGAGTACCGCTATCAGTACATGAAGCTGATCGTGGACAATCTGGAGCCGGATATCATGCTGTCCCACGATGACTGGGGTTCCAAGAACCAGCTCTTTGTCAGCCCGGATACCTGGAGAGAATTTATCAAGCCCCAGTATGAGAAGACATATGGCTATATGAAGGAGAAGGGTGTGATCATTATGCACCATGCGGATTCCTTCATGGAGCCTATCGTGGAAGATATGGTGGAGCTGGGCATCGATATCTGGCAGGGAGTGCTTCCCCAGAATGATATTCCCAAGCTTCAGAAACAGCTGGCCGGACGTATGACTCTGATGGGCGGCATCGATGCCTCCATTGTGGACCGGGTGGATTCTTCGGAGGAGGTCATCCGCAAGGAAGTGAGAAGAGCCTGCGAGGAGTACGCTCCCGGCGGACATTTCATCCCCTGCATTACCTACGGCGGACCGGGATGCCTGTTCCCCCATGTAGATCCCATCATTGACGATGAAATTGACCGGTATAACAAAGAAGTGTATATGAAATGACATATCTGATTACATTTGCGGATGAACATGTGAGCTTTCGGGCCAGGGAGGGGATGACCCTCCTGGAGGCCCAGATTGAGGCGGGACTGCATCCGGACGCCTTCTGCGGCGGAAAAGGGACCTGCGGCAAGTGCAGGGTGAGTGTGGAGGGGAAGTCTGTGCTGGCCTGCCGCACTCTGATTGACCGTGATATGGTGGTGTACACCGGGAAGGCAAAAAAAGAAGAGACACAGATCCTGATGAAGGGAACCGGAAGGCAGATCCTGTTTTCACCGGGAGGCCTTCCGGGAAATGTGGAAACGCCGCTGATCGCAGCTGTGGATGTGGGGTCCACCACGGTGGTGGCTTATCTGATGGACGGGACGAACGGAAAACAGCTGGGCGTTCGCAGCATTTTGAATCCCCAGCGTCAGTATGGGGCGGATGTTGTCAGCCGCTGCAGCTATGCCCTGGAAAACGGGGAAGAGGCCCTCAGCGGCTGTATTCGCCGCGCGGCCAACGAGCTGCTGCGGGAGCTGGCTGCTCAGTGCGGCCGGCATTCGGAGGAGATCGTCCGGATTGTGATGGTGGGAAACTGCTGTATGCATCATCTGTTTCTGGGAATTTCCACAGAGACACTGGTGTTGGCTCCCTACACGCCCAAGGTGACAGAGACGCTGCGGCTTTCCGCTGCTGATTATGGCCTTCATGTCCATCCGGAGGCGGAACTGGTGTGGCTTTCCAACATCGGAGGATTCGTGGGCTCAGATACCCTGGGGTGCATCCTTGCGTCGGATTTGGAACAGAGAGAGCACCTGACACTGTTGGTGGATATTGGAACCAATGGGGAGATCGTCCTGGGAGACCGAAGCGGGCTTACCTCCTGCTCCACAGCAGCCGGACCGGCCTTTGAGGGAGCGAAAATCACCTGCGGTATGCGGGGGAGCGTCGGGGCCATTGATCATGTATATCTGGAAGACGGAAAGGTGAAATACCATGTGATCGGAGGAGGGGAACCTGTGGGCATCTGCGGTTCCGGCCTGCTGGATGCGGCGGCCTGCTTTTTAAAGCAGGGAATTGTGGATGAGAGCGGCAGAATGGCGGAGATCTATCACTTTACTGAGCAGGTATTTTTAAATCAGAGAGACATTCGGGAGCTTCAGCTGGCCAAGGCTGCCATTGCGGCGGGGATCCAGATTTTATGCCGGCACAGGGGCGTTGAACCCGGGCAGGTGGATCAGCTGCTGATCGCCGGAGCCTTTGGCAATTATCTGAACCCGGACAATGCCTGCGACATCGGTATGCTGCCTAAGGAGCTGAAGGGAAGAATCCGCTCCATCGGAAACGGCGCCGGGGAGGGCGCCTCCATTGCGGCGCTGAATCAGTGGGAATTGCAGAAGAGCATCCGTCTTGCGAAGGAGACGGAATTTTTGGAATTGGCCCTGGATCCGGATTTTCAGGATATTTATGTGGATGAGCTGGGCTTCCCGGAGGAGATGACAGAATGACAGATTTGAACATGGCAAAAGAAATCGTAGAGCAGGCGGGCTTTTCCTGCGTGGGAGATTTGGATGTTGGCACCCTGAATCCCCTGGATGAGGTGCGGGATATGTGCAAGAGCGGAAACTGCCGGCAGTACGGCAAAAACTGGGCCTGCCCTCCGGGCTGCGGGAGTCTGGAGGAGTGCCGGGAGCGCCTGAAACAGTATTCCGGAGGCCTGCTGGTACAGACAGTGGGCAGTATTGAGGACAGCATGGACTGGGAGGGCATCAAAGAGACTGAGGAAAAGCATAAGCGCCTGTTTCTGGAGACAGCGGCCAGGCTGAAAGCGGCATATCCGGATTCGCTGCCGCTGGGAAGCGGAACCTGTACGCTGTGCAAAACCTGCAGTTATCCGGAGGAACCCTGCCGTCATCCGGACAGACGAGTGTCCTCCATGGAGGCATATGGGCTTCTGATCAATGAGGTCTGTACGAAGAACGGCATGAAGTATTATCATGGCCCGGATACCATCACCTACACCGCCTGTTACCTGTTTGCCTGATCTTCCTGATCCATCAGATAGAAGGAGAGGACCAGATACAGGACCTCATCCGGATTGTTCAGGTCAGACCGGAGAACCTTTTGAATTTTTTCCAGGCGGTAGAGAAGGGTGCTGCGATGAATGAAAAGGGCGTCGGCGGTTTTGGTGGCGTTCTGATGATTTTCCAGGTAGCAGCGCAGCGTCTGATACAGCTGGGTGCCGCTGCTCTCATCCTGGTTTTTTAACTGCAGCAGCCGCTCGTGGCAGATCATATAGGCGGGAAGCCGGCGGGTGATCTGGTTGAGCATATAGGGCAGCGCAATGTCGTTAAAATGATGAATCCAGGCGGTGGGATTGATGCGGGAACCGGTCTGGATGGAGATGGCGGCCTGCACATACTGGCGGTGAAAATTAAAGTGGCCCAACATTTTCCTGCTGTATCCGGCCACCAGCAGG
>DBFBJF010000227.1:0-13417 GCA_048203265.1 Candidatus Merdiplasma sp. | reverse complement strand
AAAATTAAAATTTCTGAATTTATTAGTTTATTTCACATTTTAACGGTAAAATAATTGGAGCTGCCACATGCGTGTGGCAGCTCCTTCTTTATTTCCTATTCAGCTGTCGCGGTTCCGTCAACTGAATCATAAGCGCCGAGCTGTATGATACTGTTGAATACGTTCTCTGCACACCGCTCAATCTCTCCCAGGGTGACATCTCCAGCCACATAACCGGTGAGAAGTCCGGTACTGTCAAGCAGCCAGGGGGAATATTCCATAACCGCATTTCCCTCTGCGTCATAAATCATTTCCTCATCATGGGTATAACCTTCCGGAAGCTCCGGAACTTCGGCCTCCTCATAGGGCCGGTCACACTCTTCCACAATGCCGTTCTCATCAAAGCAGGGCTCTGTAGCCGGCACATACAGGTTATTGATTCGGAACAGAGAATAATCTCCATATTCTGTACCACAGTATTCACAGTAAATCATGCCGGAATGTACTGTTCCATACCAGCTGTCGGTGGCTCCTTCCGTAGTAAAGCCCTCCGGAAGCACCGGATCGCCTCTTCCCACCAAGCTGGGCATACACAAATCGCCCTGGGCACGAATCATACTGGCATTTCCATTATCCTTACCGGATGCCCAGTCTGTCATGACAGATCCGTCAAAGCCCCACTCCCCACGAAGTACCGTGGTAAGCAGTTCATAATTGGTGGCAGCGTAGGAACCGTTGATCCGGTTGTAGGATGTCATAATGAACCATGGATCACTGGTCTTTACCAGGATCTCAAAAGGCTTCAGGTAGATTTCCCGCAGTACACGCTCTGTTAAAATAGAATCGCCGCCGCTTCTGCTGTACTCCTGATTGTTTACCGCGAAATGCTTCACAGCTACGCCAACGCCCTGGGACTGTACACCCTTGGTAACAGCCGCGCCGCACAGGCCGGCCAATACGGGATCCTCGGAATAGTACTCAAAATTACGTCCGCACAGAGGATCTCTGTGAATATTCACAGCCGGTGCCAGCCATACGCTGACCTGATTGATCTGAGCTTCTTTTCCGATCTCTTCCCCGACCTGCTCCAAAAGCTCCACATTCCAGGTGCATGCCTGCATGGTAGCCATGGGGAAATAAGTGTTTCCGGTATCGTCCTCATCCATGGTGAGGCGAAGTCCGGCAGGGCCGTCTGCCATAACCGCGAAGTTTACGCCCCGGTCTTCCAAAGTCTGCCCGATACCACCTGCCGCTCCCGCAGCTCCTTCCGGGAAGTAGTGATAGTTATCAGTTCTCACTCCATAAATACCACCAAAGATCTGTACCAGTTCCGGCAAAGTAAACTGTGAGATAAACTCTTCCATGGTTGCATTTCCGGCCGCCACATCACCCAGCAGGATGCCAGCATCCTCTCCGGTGAGTTCATAAGCCTCCAGATCCGTATCCCACTTTTCCTCAATGTTATTGTCAGCGGTTCTCGCTGCTGCTCTGACCATATTCATGGCATAGTTTCCTTCATCGTCCAGCAGCGCCTGAACCACATCAAAAGCAAAGGTGGGTGCAAGAACTTCACTCAATTCTTCTGTCACAACCAGATCATCCACCGTATATGTTCCCGCTTCCTTCAGTTCTTTTACCGTAGGACCTACATAGATATTATAATCTCCTGCCTCCAGCACGTAGCAGTTCTCATGCTCTGTAGCACCGGAATCATCATAAGATGCCATATCCGACGGTTGGAAGGAGAGGGTCAGGGTGCAGCTCTCTCCCGGCTGCAGCTCCGGTGTCTTAGCAAAGTCGCCCATTTCATAAGCCGCTTTTCCCAAGACGCCCACCGGGGCGCTGTAATAAGCCTGGATCACTTCTTTTCCGCTGACATCACCGGTATTCGTCACTTCCACATCCACGGAAATCATATCATCTGTAATCTCCGTATTTTGTACCTCATAATCGAAAGTAGTGTAGCTCAATCCATATCCGAACTCATACCGCACTGCCTCAGGGTCAAAGGTTTCAAAATAGCGGTAGCCCACATAAACATCTTCTCCATAAATCGGGTTCACCACATTGACGCCAAAGGTGGCGCTGGCTACGCTCTGAGTAGGATAATCCTGATACTCATACGCCCAGGTATCCATCATGCTTCCGGACGGATTAATGTCTCCGGTAAGGATCTGACCAATGGAAATAGCGCCATAGCCTCCAGGCTGCCATGCTTCCAGAACCGCATCCACCTCATAGGTGTCAATCCAGCTGGTGTCAATCATACCTCCTGTGTTAAGGATCACCAAAACCTTGTCGAAAGACTGGCTTACTGCGCTCAGCAGCGCCTCCTCCCCTTCCGACAGATACCAGTCTCCTTCGATCTCTGACCGGTCTCCTCCTTCACTGGAGTTTCTTCCGAAAATCACCACCGCCATATCATTGCGGCCGGCGATCTCATCCATATTCAGCTCATCCACCGGCATCTCAGGCTGAGATGCGCCATTTCCCATCGTACCGAACGTGCTGTCATCGCCCTCTGCGGAATTTTCCGCGCACCAGGCTTCATAGACACGGTACAGTTCCTCATCATACTGAATGCCTGCTTCCTCAAATCCCTGAATAAAATTGTAGGAGGCACTGGTGTGCACTGTACCTGATCCGCCGCCTCCCTTCTGAATATCAATCTGGGTTCTTCCGAACACGGCCACCTGGGTCTCATCCTTGGCGATCGGCAGCAAACCGTTATTCTCCAACAGAACAGCGCCCTCTGCGGCAGCCTGAAGGGCAACATCTCTCGCGTCAGATGAGGGGTCCAGATTTCCAGCCCAACCGGTAACCGGAACAGCGGACATGGTCATGGCCATCGCCATCAGAAAAGCGATTACTTGCTTTTTTCTCATACTTTCAGATCCTCCTTTTTCAAACTCACGTTTCCTGCGCGCTCTTTTACGTGACCTTAATTAAGATAGTTCCACCATAAAGGAAGATCTGAGAAAAGTCAATTTCTCAGGGCAACGTTAAAAACATACCCCCTGAAATCAAAAGATTCCCCCCTGCTTTCGATACTGAGCCGGAGAAATTTGATAGTGTTTTCCAAATAAGCTGCTGAAGTGTTTTACATCCCGGTACCCTACCATCTTAGCAATCTGAGACACGCTGTAGGCCGATTCATCTAAAAGGCGTCTGGCATTCTGCATCCGAATATCCGTAAGATATTCACTGAAGTTGACTCCCGTCTCTTTTTTAAACAAAGTAGAAAGATAGCTGGGACTTACATACACATAATCGGCAACCTGTTCCAGGGTCAAATGCTGATCAAAGTGAACATCCAGATAGGCTTTCGCGGCCTGGATCAGCTTTCTCACCGGTTCTTCCTCCGGTCTGTCCCCCTCCAGCTTCTTCATCACAATTTGCAGGGTTTTCAGCAGTTCTCTTCGGTTTACCGGCTTAGGCAGAAAGTCCTCCGCGCCCAGTTGTATGGCCCGTCTGGCATAATCAAAGCTGGTATAGGCACTGACAATAATAAACCGGACGGCCAGCCCTGCTTCTATGGATTTGGCGATAATCTCTAAGCCAGAACGTCCCGGCATCTCAATATCCGTGATTACAATATCCGGCCGCAGAGCAAAAATCATCTCATATAATTCGTCTCCATTTTGGGCCGATCCGGCTAATTCCAGGCCATAATGTTCCCAGTCAATCATGTGTCTCAGCAACGTCAGAGCCAGAGGTTCATCGTCCGCCAACAGTACTCTCTTCATCCTTCTCCTCCTCCCCTTTTCGTGGAATTATCAGATGAATACGTGTCCCCGCAAGGGGAACGCTGTCTATGGAGCATTCCGCCTGTTTCCCAAAATATTCCTGAAGTCTCTGCATCACATTGTAAAGTCCAATGCCATTGGCATCATCATAATCCCGGGCTTTCAGGCGTCTCTCTATTTCCTCTCTTCGCTCCGTGGAAATACCCAATCCGTCATCCTCCACCGTAATATACACCCGCTTTGGGTCCCCGCAGATTCTTACCGCCACCGTTCCCCCTTCATTTTTGGGCATAATACCGTGTATCAACGCATTTTCGCACAGCGGCTGCAAAATCATGGAGGGGACCTTGATATCTCTCAGGGTCTCCTCACATTCTATCGAATAAGTCAGCCGTTTCCCAAATCGCCCTTTCTGAATACCAAAATAGTCTTCCGCATTTTCCAGCTCCTCCTCCAGTGTCACGGCTTTATCCAATTTATTCAAAGAATAGCGCAGATAATCCGCAGTCTGAAAAATCATGTCCATGGTTTTCTCCGCTTTCTCTTGTGCCGCCTGCCCTCCGATTACATTCAGCGTGTTAAACAAAAAATGAGGATTCACCCTGGACTGTAACGTGACAAGACGGGCATGATCCCATTTTGCCTTCATGTTAGCAGCCGCCACCTCCGTTTCCTTCAGCTTCCGCTCCAGGGCTTCCTTTCTCCTCAGTTCCTCAATCTGGTTCCGAATCACCTCCAACATCCGATAAAATGCGGCGGACAAAATATCCACCTCATCCTTGGGGTGTCCGGTTTGGGGCACATCAATCTCCCACTGCCCCTGACAGATGCACTCGGCCCGCCCGGTCAGCACCTCCAATTTTCCGGTAATTCCCCTGGAAAACTTCCTCAGTATCAGCAGGCATCCGCCGACTAAAATCACTGCCATCACAATAAATCCGTCCATGATCCATTCCTGTACCCGGTGCAAATGGGCCTGCTGCCTCACCCTGTCTTCTTCCACCGCGTCCCGGTATTCCCCTATCAGGGAACGAATTATATTCAGGTCCTGAGACGCATTCTGATAAAGAGTCAAAAGCTCTCTGGTTCCCTCTTCTTCTGCCAATACGTCTTCCCCGCTATGGCAGTAGGCGTCCACCAGATAGATTAAATCCGTGAATATGGGCTCCCCCAAATATTCTTTCAAATCACGGGCAGCCAGGGCAATCTCATCCAGAATTCTTTTGATCTCCTCTTTCATGGTATCATTATTCATCTGAGCGTAAGTATACAAATAACTGTCCGATTCTGACAGTCCTTCGGTTAGGGTTGAAAAAGCCTGCTGTACATGCAAAAGCCGATTCTGCTGCCGAATCAGATATTGATTGCTTCCCCACAACAATGCGCAAAACACAAGCAACGCTCCGGCCAGTCCAATTCCGAAATGAAAAAATTTCTTATTCAGAGAGTAAAAACCTGATTTATGATTCATAGGATTCCTCCACCAGATCTTCCAGCTCCGTAGGAATACAGTCAAACAGTATGTCCTCCGGCACCAGATCATTTTTTTCTTCCGCCAATTGAAGCAAGAAATCGGCACAAGCTTTTCCCACCGCCTCTGTATCCTGTACAAAAGTGACATCCAGCGCCCGATCTCTTAAATCCTGGCTAATTCGAGAATTCATATCATAAGTCAGTACCGTCAGCTCCTCCTCCAGCCCCCGTTCTCGTACCACATCCGCTGCCGCCTGGCCGGATACCGCTTCTCCACAGAAGATCACATTCACTTGAGGATGTTCATCCAGCATGGACTCTATGCGCTGCATGGCGGTCAGCGAATCATAGGTTGTCTCACAGTAAACCTCCACTTTCATGTTCCTTTCCCTGGAAGCCTGCGCAAATCCTCTTAATCGGGCTCCCACACTCTGAAGCCCCGTATCCAGGGCAGGGGCGATCACCCCAATCACCGCTTTACTTCCCATTGCTTGATCAATATATTCCGCTGCCTGCCATCCCGCCTTTTCATTGTCAGTCCCAATATAAGCTAAGCGGCCGCTGCTTTCCACATCCCCGTCTACCAGAAGCAGACGGATTCCCTGTTCCTGAAGCCTGGAATAATTTTGGGCCGCCTCCTCCGAATCAATGCCATTATAAATCAAGATATCTGTCTGCATGTTAATGGCAGCCTCCACCGCGTCCTCCATGACCAGTTCCTCCATCCCATAGCAGCTCAGATGCACTGTTTCTGCTTCCTGAAGGGCGTTCTCCATGCTGACAGCGATCTGTTCCATAATATTAATATCCTGCACCCAGATCTGCTTGGGATAAAAAATAGCGGCTCGCAGGGCCTCCTCCCCCTCAGCGGCAATGCTGTCCGTCGCAGTGCAGCTCATGGCTCCCAACAACAGCACAGCCCCGAGCCGATATCCCCTGCTCCATCTTTTCCATTCACTTTTTACCCACGGCATGACTGACTTCCCTTCTTTCTATCATTATTTCTTTTGTACAGGATGGCTCTTCATCTAAAAACGGCTTCCGGTCCCTCTCATTTCGGGTACCGGAAGCCATCGCTTCATTCAGCCGTTCGATCCGTCCTCTGATATTACTTTACTCGATTATAATTGATCAGACATCCGTCCAGAATGATCTGGCGCTCATCATCCGTCATCTCACCCAGCTTCAGGGTGAACTCCTTCAGGCCGTCCTCCTTCACCACATAGGCGGTCACCTGTGTCGCTTTCTCCTCCACGGCTTTCCGAATACCGGGAAGGAACAGATAATCATGATTCTTGAAGGGCAGGTCTCCCTCCTGGATGAGGAAGGGCAGCATTCCCCAGTTGATCAGGTTGGAGCGATAACGCTTGGTGGCGTAGCTGTTGGCAATATTAGCCCAGCCGCCCAGAACCTTCTGGCAGGAAGCAGCCTGCTCTCTGGCGGAACCGTCGCCCGGCTTCACTGCGAAAATGGTGGAACCTATTCCTAAGTTTTTCTCATTCACCTCCGGGAACGCTGCGCTGACCGCCTTCATCACCGGTCCCAGTTCCGGCACAGCCTGTACCGGATCCTCACCGTTCTCCAGAGCTTTCTGTCCTTTTTGCACCTCTTTTGCCAGGCCCACATAGGCAGGATCTTTTCTGGACAGGGTGAACTCCGCCAGTCCCAGAGGATTGGAGCGGTAGGATGAGGTTTCCCCGGAGGGAATCAGCTCGTCCGTAGTGGTAACCGGATCATGGATCTCAGAAACCACTTTCAAAATCATGTTCTGAGGCAGCTCGCACATGGCCGGCCAGTCCTTGATGTTGGGTCCCAGCTTAACCTCCACAGAGGGATCCGCCACACCCTTGCTGTCGAAGACACGGTTGGCGTAAATGCTGCTGTCAAAGAAATATTTCGGTTTGGTAAAGTCCACATCCACCTCCGTGGCCGCCGTCAGATACCCCTTGTTGGCCGCGGTAGCCGCGATGGAGCGGGCATCCATCAGCGCTACAGAGGCAATCTGACCGCTCTGCAGCTTGGATCCCTCCCGGTTGGGGAAGTTTCTGGTGGAATGGCGGATGCTGAAGCCGTTGTTGGCCGGGGTGTCCCCCGCTCCGAAGCAAGGGCCGCAGAAGGCAGTCTTCACTACAGCGCCGGACTTAATCAGGTCTGCCAGCCGTCCGTTCTTGGCCAGTTCCATATAGATGGGGGTGCTGGCGGGATATACGCTCAGGGTGAACTCATCGTTTCCGATGTACTTGCCCCTGAGAATGTCCGCCGCGTCGCAGATATTTTCAAATCCGCCGCCTGCGCATCCGGCAATGATCCCCTGATCCACATACAGCTGGCCGTTGTGAACCTTATCCTTCAGGGTAAACTTCACCGCCCCGTCCAGGCTGACCTTGGCGCGCTTCTCCACATCATCCAGAATATCCATCAGATTTGCTTTCAGCTCCTCGATGGTGTAGGTATTGCTGGGATGGAAAGGCATAGCGATCATGGGCTTAATCTGATCCAGATCCACGTAAACCATACCGTCATAGTAGGCCACCGGTCCCGGATTCAGTTCCTGATAGTCCTCGCTTCTGCCATGGATCTCATAGAATTCCTTAATGACATCGTCTGTTCTCCAGATGGAGGAGAGGCAGGTGGTCTCCGTGGTCATTACATCCACGCCAATCCGGAAGTCCGCGCTTAAGTTGGACACGCCGGGGCCCACAAACTCCATCACCTTATTGTTCACATAACCGTTGGCAAACACCTCACCGATAATGGCCAGCGCCACATCCTGGGGGCCCACTCCCTTCGCCGGGCTTCCGGTCAGATAGACACCGATCACATCCGGCATATTAATATCGTAGGTCTGGGAGAGAAGCTGTTTCACCAGCTCCGGGCCGCCCTCGCCCATAGCCATGGTACCGAGCGCTCCATAGCGGGTATGGGAATCGGAACCCAAAATCATCTTGCCGCCCCCGGCCAGCATCTCTCTGGCGTACTGATGAATCACCGCCTGGTGAGGGGGAACGTAAACGCCGCCGTAGCGCTTGGCACAGCTCAATCCAAACATGTGGTCATCCTCATTGATGGTGCCGCCCACCGCGCACAGCGAGTTGTGGCAGTTGGTCAGCACATAGGGGATGGGGAACTTCTCCAGCCCTGAGGCTCTGGCCGTCTGGATAATCCCCACGAAGGTAATGTCGTGGGAAGTGAGCTTGTCAAACTTAATTCTCAGCTTTTCCATATTTCCGGAGGTATTGTGCGCCTCCAAAATGGAATAGGCGATGGTGGACTTGGCCGCCTCCTCCTTCGAAGGAGCGCTTCCCGTCTTCTGGGTCAAAATCGCAGCGGCATCCTGACCGGCTTCCACAATATCCGTGCCGTTTACAAGATAAACACCGCCGTCGTACAGTTTAATCATATTTTATCCTCCATTTTATCTTTTTGATCCTTGGTATCCATTATAAAGTTTCGTCCGCCTTATTTCAAGCTCTTCCTTCGCCGTGACGGAAAAGATGCATTCACTCCTCCTACGCCTCATGGTTCAGCGGATAATTGGTAATGATCAGGTGCTGGGCCGACTTGTCGTTCCGGTCCTGGAAGCTGACCACATACTTCTTGTCAAACATTCCCACGCAGAGTCGTCTTCCTCCGGCTGTCTTCTGCCCCGCCGGATACAGGGAGCGGATAAAATCCGTATTCTTAATCACCAGCATAAAGTATGCCTGGCAGTCCCTGATCAGAAAGTCCGCCAGCCGCTCCTGGTCCCGGCGGCCGAACTCATTCCCCGCATAGGTGCTGAACTCCGAATCATAGGGAGGATCCAGAAACACAAAGTCCCTGCTCTCCGGCCTGTGGCGCCGGAAAAACTCCTGAAAATCCAGATTTTCCACCACCGTGTCCCCCAGGTGATCGATCAGTTCCTTCTCAGAGAAATACTGAATCTTTTTCGCCATAGATTTCTTATTGTAGGAAATCCCTCCATAAGGCACGTTGAACTTCCCCTCCTGATTATAACGGAACATGGAGGAATAGCAGTACTCCCGAATAAAAAAATACAGAGCCGTGGCAACCGGTGGCTCCAGCGCCAATTCCTCAATATGATTGTACAGATAGCGGAAATGAATGTACGCTCCATTCTTCACTGCCCCCTCCAAATTCAGGCGCAGGTCCTCCCGGCTCAGCTTTCCCTTCTGCCGCTCCAGCTTGCCCATGCGCGCCATCTTATCCTTCAGACTTTTCGCGATCTGGGGCAGAAAAGCCTCAATTCCCTGGGGAAAGCGCTCCCTGATCACCGACTCAAACGCGCTGCCCCTGCGGGAAATCAGCTCGTCCACCCGCCGCTCCAGGGTCCGCGCGCTCTTTCTTCGGCAGGAAGTATAGATTCCGGTCAGCTCCTCCCGGCAGGCCTCTGTCACGTCATCCAGCATTCTCCAGCAGTGCTCCATGTCCGATACCGCCTGAAGAAACCGGGGGTTCTGCTCCTGCACCATGCGGTACAGCCCCACCAGCTCCGGGGACTTGTCATTGATATAGCAGCGCCGTGCCCGGACCGCAAAGTACACCGCGCCGCCCCCCACAAAGGGCTCATAGTAATCCACGCAGTCCGCCGGAAGATTCGGCAGGATATACTTCAGTTCCTTCTCCTTGCCCCCCGGATATTTCAAGAGGGGAGAAAGCCTCGGCTCCCGGGGCCGCACTCCGGCCCCCACCGCCACAGACACCGCCCCGACGGGCGCTGCTTCCGGCACCGCTCCGGCAGGCGCTTCTTTCGGCTCTACCTCGGCAGGCGCCGCTTTTGGTGCCGCTTTGACAGGCTGCGCCATCCACTCATCAATACAAATATCCATATTTTCCTCCCACTCCCGGTAGTCCCTGCAGCGGGCAGCGCTGCCCGCAATCTGTTCCAGCAGATCCCGGAAGTCCTCGATCGTCCGGTTTTGCCCGTAAATGTGAGCCATCACTTTCATGTACTGGGCGATGGTCAGAGGGATCACCGGCACCGGAGTTCCCATCCAGCTCTCCCTGTTTAGAATGAAAAACTGCCACATGGTTCTGTGGTGTATCCGGGAGGAGAGAAACAGCCCCAGCACGCGGCTGCCCGCGCATTCCCGGATAAGCTCCAGCACATGGTCGATCACGCTGGAGCCCTCATGCTCCCACTGCCGCACTCCGGTCATCAAGGACACCTCCGGCACAATCACAAATCCCTTTCCGTAAAGCTCCATATCCGGGGTATTCCCCACGCCGGGAGCGAAACTTTTGGGCGTCAGGTCGTCCTCAATGCGGAAATTCCGCTTTACCCGCTGATCCCCGTCCACGGCAATCAGGGATTTCCAGGTATTTACCTCCAGCCACAGAGCGCTCATATCCTCGTTAGCCAGGATACTGTCAAAGCGATCCAAAATCGCCTGTCGCTCCTCCTTCGTCTTAGACAGCACCCGGATAAAGTACTCCTCGTTCCGGGAGACGATGGCGCTGCTCAGGATCGCCTCGTACTCCTTCAGATCTTCCACGCTGCGGGCCGAGGCCGCGTCTGCCCGGATCGTCTCAATCTGCTCTCTGGACAACCCTCCGGACAGAACTTTCTCCCCATCCGCCGGTTCCAGCAAAATGGCTGCCTTGGCGGAAATAATGGCCTGGCGCTCTCCCGCATTATCCCAGGGCAGCGCCGCACTGCCGCAGCTTCCAAACCACGCCATGTACTCATCCAGGGAATTTAACTCCCGGGGCCAGGAAAAGACATATTTTTCCTGAAGCATTCGCACCTTCATGGCAGAGTGTCCGGCAATCCTGATCTTTGTGGCAATGCTCCGGCCTGAGGCTGAAAACAGTCCCGTATAAATCAGGGCTCTGGACAGAGCCTCCGCATACTCATAGTAACTGTCCGCCTGATTCTGCATCCTGCCGTAATGGGCGGTGTACACCCGGGCAAACAGCTCCTTCACCGCAGCCGTGTCATTCTTATTTTCCAGCCGGGCATATTCCTGCTTAAACTGGCGGATGGCATCCATGGCCCTGCCCATGTCTCCGGAATCATCACACCCGAACAACAGGGCCAGCTCACTGCGGTTCAGACTCTCGAACTCCCGGAAGGCCTCCAGCACCAGCTGGAAAGGGAACACAAACCGTCCCAGCTTCATCTTTGCCGGCTCATAGGTATAGTTCGGCAGGCGCAGTTTCAAAAGCTGCTTCAGGTAGTCCTCATCATCAAAGAGGCCCCGGACAATTCTGTCGCCCACCTCTGTCACAGCCACCGCTCCATCGGATTTCACATAACCGAAGCCAAAGAATTCAAAGGCCCCCTTGTCCATTCTTCCGTTGGCTTCCGTCTCCTTTTGGTCCTTCTCCCCGGAGAGATATTCCCGGTAGGAGATGGAAGAAAGCCAGGAATCCTCATCCCCGTGGGCCGCATAAATGTAAGACCGCCGCACCGGGTGTACCGCTTTTCCATCTCTCCTGCTGACCGCAGAGGACTTCTGGTTCCAGTTCTGTCCTTTCAGGGCCGCAAAACAGGGAAACCACTGGACCGTTCTGATAATGCTTCTCGGTTTTGTCTTCCATGACCAGCTCATACGCTTTCTCCTCCCACTCCCTGCGGTCCGCCGGGACGGACTCCGCCCAAGCAAAAACCCGGCATGCTACCTCTTCCCCCTGCAACAAAGGAGCTGCCGCAAATCTTGCGCCAGCTCCTCTTTCATCTCTTCTATGTGCTGTGGGCTATTCTTTCTTGTTAAGGAAAGCGCTGATCAAGGCGCTCTCCGGGCTCCATTCCCTTCTCAGCCCACTCTCAGCCGAAACTTCTGAGCTTCCTTCTCGCTGTTGATCTTCTGGATCTCCGCTCCCAGGCTCTGCAGTTTTTCTTCAAAATTTTCATATCCTCGCTGGATATACATAATGTCATCCACAATGGTAATGCCTTCCGCCGCCAGCCCCGCAATCACCAGGGCCGCTCCGGCTCTCAGATCCGGTGCGCTGACTCTCGCGCCGGTCAGCTTCTCCACACCGGTAATGATGGCGGTGTTTCCCTCCACCTTCACAATGGCTCCCATGCGAGCCAGCTCGTCCATATATTTAAACCGATTCTCGAAAATACTCTCTGTCACAATGCTGGTGCCTGACGCCAGGGCCAGCGCTACGCCGATCTGCGGCTGCATATCCGTGGGGTAACCCGGATAAGGAAGTGTCTTTACATTGGTACAGGTGAGACGTTTGGATGCCACCACGCGCACCGCGCTGTCAAACTCCTCCACCTCGCATCCGATCTCCATCAGCTTGGCTGAGGTGGCCTCCAGATGCTTGGGGATCACATTTTTCACCATCACATCGCCCTTGGTGGCGGCAGCGGCGAACATAAAGGTTCCCGCCTCGATCTGGTCGGGAATGATGGAATACTCAGTGGCGTGCAGCTTCTCCACGCCGCGGATGCGAATCACGTCCGTGCCGGCGCCCTTGATGTTGGCGCCCATACTGTTCAGGAAATTGGCCACATCCACCACATGAGGCTCTCTGGCGCAGTTCTCAATGATGGTGCGTCCATCCGCCATGGCGGCTGCCATCATAATATTGATGGTGGCTCCCACGGAAACCGTATCCAGATAAATATGACTGGCTCTCAGATGCTCCGCCTCCGCGCAGATGGAACCGTTGCGGATGGTCACACTGGCCCCCAGCGCCTTAAATCCCTTCAGATGGAGGTCAATGGGACGGCTGCCGATGTTGCATCCGCCCGGCAGAGGCACCTCCGCCTTCTTATACTTGCCCAGAAGGGCTCCCAGAAGGTAGTAGGAAGCTCTGATCTTCTTAATATACTCATAGTCAACGCTGACGCCGCCGATCATGGAGCTGTTGAGCATCACCGCATGGCGGGTAATCCGCTCTACCTTCACTCCTATGCCTGCCATGGCCTCCAGCATCACGTTAATGTCTCTCACATCGGGCAGATTTTCTATCAGGACGGTATCATCCGTCATAATAGCCGCAGCCAGAATACCTAGGGCCGCGTTCTTGGCCCCGCTGATATCTACTTCACCCACCAGCGGATTGCCGCCCTTAATAATGTACTGTTCCATAAGACACCTCTGTAAATTTATTTATACTTTTCCCCTGAATCCGTTCCGGTATCTTTCCCCTAAGATAACCGGAAATTATCCCTCTTATCATCTACAGTTATTTTTGTCAGTTTTCAGGCTTTCTATGTAGTCGGAAGCCGACTTGCAATCATTCCCATTATAACATAG